>CAYNDE010000165.1:0-4176 GCA_964395535.1 uncultured Pirellulales bacterium | reverse complement strand
GTATGAGAGCCGCTGAAACAGGACACCTCGTCTTCGGAACGCTGCACTCGGCAAATGCCTCTCAGACGATTCAAAGAATGCTCGATTTGTTCCCTCAAAGCGAAAGAAACCTCGTCAGACAAACATTGAGTCTTACCTTAAAAGCAGTCATCAGCCAGGTGTTACTGCCGAGCATAAAAGAAGGAGTTGACAGGATGCCCGCGGTAGAAATCCTTCTGGCAAATCCTTCCGTTAGAAAACTGATTTCAGAAGGACGGGAAAACGACCTGCCGAGTGTTATTCGTGCGAGTGAAAAGGAAGGTATGCAGGACTTCACAAACAGTTTGTGCTACCTTGTTCAAAATGGTTTCGTAGACCCAAAAGAGGCGTATCATTACGCTCCGAACGTCGAAGAGTTAAAAATGGCGCTAAAGGGTATCAGAACCACTGCGAGCGGTATTCTATAATCCTGTCCTGTTATGGAGCATCTTATGCCGGAAACAATAATAGCTGCCGTCGAATACAGCGGTTACATCTCAATAGTAAAACTCATTGTTTTCCTGGCTCTGTTTTTCCCGCTGCCGCCGCTGCTGGCGTGGGTCTTCAACGACGCTGAAGCCCTCGAAGAAAAAGGCAATCTATGGACAGGCGTCATTCTTGCGGCAGCCGCTGCAGCTATCCTTATCTGGCTGCTTGTACCGGTCTTTTTAATCGGCTTGGCCTTTTACATCATCGCCGTGGGCACAGCATCGATAGCTTATATCAAAAACCGCAATGCCAAGGTCCTCGCCTCCGACCGCATCCTTACTGCAGGCCATGTTAGAAGCCTTTTCAAAAGTGACTTCAAAAAAGTCTCCTCAGACAAAAAATTCATATTTATAACGGCAAATAAAAATGAGGTCCCTTTACCGGAGCCAAGGACACCGGACTTTTTCGGTTATAAAACTGCATACGACCTTTTCGGTGACATAACCTGGCGGAGGGCAAGCAATATTATCTTTGCTCCAACCGCACAAGACTATAGTGTGATTTACTATATCGACGGCGTCGCTTCCAAACAGCCTTCCGTCCCGAAAGAACAGATGGAGTATCTTATTCGCTTCATAAAAAACCTCTCAGACCTCGAAATCAATGAGAAAAGGAAACCCCAAAAGGGAATGTTCAAAATACGCGAAGATAAAAATGATACCGACTGGGAGGTACTGACCGCCGGCTCCACTACCGGCGAACAATTACAAATCAGGCAGAAAATGGAACAACATCTTATTAAACTTCAGGATATCGGTCTGCCAGCCGACCATTTAGCAAAACTTACGAACTTTCGAAACGTAAAACAAGGAATATTCATCATCAGCGGGCCGAAAAAAAGCGGCGTAACAACCACGCTTTACGCCCTTCTGAGAAATCACGACGCTTTTTTAAATAACATCAACACCCTCGAAATAGAAATCTCGGCCCAGCTTCCGAATATAACACAGCAAACTTTCAAGCTAAGTGACACAGGCACAACAACGTACGCCAAGAAACTGCAGACTATGATTAGAATGGGACCGGATATTGTCGGTGTCGCCAGCTGCCAGGATTCGGAGACGGCGAAGCTGTGCTGCAGCGCAGCCAAAGATAATAAACTCATTTATCTGGCTATTGAGGCTGATAGTGTCCTGGAGGCTCTTGGAAAATGGATTAAATTAGCAGGTGACAAAAAAACTGCGATTGAAACCCTGCTCGGTATAAGCAACCAGCGCCTTGTCAGAAATCTCTGCGAAGACTGCAAACAGGCCTATATGCCCGATAAAGAGCTGCTGCGAAAATTCAACATCCCTACAGAAAAAGCGAAGCCGTTCTACCGTGCGGGAAAAGTCCAGTATGATAAACACGGAAAACCATCGACCTGCGAAACCTGCCAGGGCACCGGTTTTCTCGGCAGAACGGGAATATTCGAGATTATCTTAATAGACGGAAATCTGAAAAAGGAAATTATACCACTCGGGTCACTATCAGAAATAGGCCGACAGTTCAGACACGCAAAAATGCGATATCTTCAGGAACAAAGCCTGAGAAAAGTAATTAAAGGAAAAACATCAATAAACGAAATGGTAAGGATATTTTCAAAAACAAGAAGAGCAAAACCAGCTCAAAAATAAACAATAGCAGCCGGCAGCCGCCTTTATGCGCGCAAGCTGCCGAAATAAACTTAGAGGAAAACGGAGACGCAGCAATGGCCAGTGCTTTAGTAATACTGATAATATTAATATTCGCAGCATATCACTTTCAAAAAGGCGGCCTGATAAAGTCATTCGCGATGTTAATAATAACACTTGCTGCAGGCATCATCAGCTTTGCATACTTCGAGCTTCTGGCAAATCTGCTCATACCAAAGTTGCCGGAAAGTTTTCTGGCGCTTGCACCCTGGACGCATACCCTTTCCTTCGTATTGCTCTTTGCCTTATCCTTCGCTATTTTGCAGACCATACTCAATCAGCTGCTTCGTCAAAAAATTGAGTTCGAGAAAAAGTTAGAGCATACCGTAAGCATCATTTGCGGCGCACTGACGGGCTTTGTTATTTCAGGTCTTCTTCTTATCGCCCTTGCTATGGCTCCCCTGCCGCCGAAATATCCTTATCAGCGATTTGACAACCATCGGCCTGACCCGCAAAGACCCAAAAAAGTCCTGCTCAATCCTGATGGATTTATCATCCGGCTGTTCAGCCACATAAGCTCAAGCAGCTTCAGTGCTATCAACAAAAACACAAGTTTTGCCGCAATGCACCCCTGTTACATCGACCAGCTCTTTCTGAATCGACAGGGCATAGGCGACAAAATCCAAATCGTTTCAATCGGCAATGAAATTGTACTGCCGACAAAAGACGCCGCGTGGTTTGCGCCGGAAGACTTAAAAGATACCGAGTCAAATCCCGTCTCCCCGAAAACAGCAAGCAATTTTATCGTTATAAGAACGGGCATAAAAAGGCCTAAAAAAACAACAAAATGCCAGTTCACTATTTCCCAATTGAGACTGATTTGCAAACCGAAAGACAGCCGGAAACAATTCATCGGCAAAACTACCGGCATCTACCCAATCGGCTATCTTAAAACCGGCGATATAATGCAAAAAACAAGATTAACCGACATAATTGAGCTTACACGCGACGATTTGACCGACGAGCTTGCCCGCGACCTGGGCAAATGGATTGATTTCGTTTTTGAGGTGCCGGAGGACTTAACTACAGCAATGCTCGAATTCAGACAAAACAGCATCGCCCGTGTCCCCGAACCGGTCACCGCCGATAAGGTCTCCTCAACAAGCTACTTCATTCTCGCATCGGAATGTGCTGAAGATTTTGCTGAAATAGAGGCCGTCAGTTCCGCCCGGATTTACGGCGTTTCAATGACGGCCCAATTAAGACTGCTGGAGGAATTATCCCTTGAAATAAAATCCGAAGACGAGTTCGCCCAATACCAGACAGAAAACACTATTGAACAGCCTCAATTCAAAGACTCAAAAATCGAATATGTCAGAGCTGAACTGCGAACACCAACAAGACAAGAAAAACAGATAGCCTCGTATCGCAGTTCTCTTAGAGGTCTTGCTTCGCTCCTCAAACCTCTTGAAGGATACAACCTGCTTGCCTTGAAATGCAACAATCCGAATGTCGGTTCCGAAATAACAGGCCGCCAGCTTCCCGTCCTCAAGGAATTGAGCGGCCGGATTCACAAACCTGTCGGCGTTATCGCCTGTGGAAAACTCGGCAATGAATTCATCTACGAAATAGACTACTGCGCCGTCACTGCCGAACAACGAACAGACGGTCTTGTCATCGCAGAAGATGGTACTGTCGAAAAACCATTCCCCGACTCAATCTGGATTACGGAAAAAGCAGAAGAGATTTTAGAATTTTATGTGCTCTATTTGGTAAAACCCGGCCCGGACGTGTTTATCAATTTGGTACAGCCGGCCGACACACAAAACGCAGGCAGATTCAAGGGATTCGAGGCCTTTTCGGTTAAATAGTATCGAACTGCGGTTTCGCTAATCCTGCTCAGGATTAAAAGCTTCACTTATCAACTGCAAACAGCTACTTCTTCAAGATTGAGCTCCATAAGATGTTCAAGATAAGCGCTTAATTCCTCCTCGCTGAAACTCGCCAGAAACTCCGGCTTTGCGGATTTGTTAATTTCGCAAATGCACTCTATCAA
>CAYNDE010000164.1:0-4198 GCA_964395535.1 uncultured Pirellulales bacterium | reverse complement strand
AAACAGGTGGCATAAATTCAATCATCGAGTGTCCGCCATTCGTAGAGCACCTCACCCCTAATCATTATTTGTGTCTTTTGATATATAACACTTTCCTACAAAAATCTGACGACATCTATAGGTTTTGAGGAATAATTAATGCTATTTAGAATTTGGCACTTTTACTAATCAACCGAAGAACAACACAAAAAGTGATGCTGTTGCAGATGATAGCTAACCAACAAGTCTTAAAACTAACTATGTAAAAAGGATCCATGTATAAACTCGTTGCAGGGGCTTGCAATTGACTAGCAATAAAGGTAACATGAAAGCAGGTATAATACTATGGTATTTGAACTTATAAAGAGTTTTTTCCGGCCTTCCCCGATTGACAAGGCATTCAAGCATTGCTTGGAAGCTGATCACTTTCTTATGGTAAGTGTAATGACTTTTCATGAAAGCTATAAAACCGTCGGAATTGAATTGCCACCTGACGAATCCAGCTTTAATGAGCTGGAAGAGATTTTAAAAAGTTGTGACACGGAAAATAAAAATCTAACTCTGTTCGCAGTATCTGCCTTTCTCGGCTGTGTTATCAGGGAGCAATTAGGTGGTAAATGGGTAAAGACCAACGATGGCAGGTATAAAATAACCGGCATAGGCAGAAATAATAGTACAGTTGATCTGGAAGATGATATAAAGTCTCATTTAGAAAAAGACATCCGCCCAAGTGTGAAAGAGTTGTATCATAAAATTGAAATTACAAATCGCTAATTTCTATAATGCTCTAATTATTTCTTGAGATTCTTCGCTGCGCTCAGTATGACAAAAGCTAACTCTTGTCTTTTTCTTTCTTGCTCTTTCTTCTTCCGAGGATTTGGGTTGCTTCTTCGACGGTTTCTGGCAGAGGCCGCCCTTCGACTGGTTCGACGTTGCTCACCACAAGTACGCTCAGGACAGGCAAAAACCGCATAGAAATAACTATGAAAAAACATGAATTATTTAAACAGGATTACTTGATTATTTATGATTAAAAAAATATAATTTGCATTGAATGATAAAAGTTAATATTCGGCGCGGGAAAAAAGGGTAAATCATGGCGGGCTTTCGTAGAATAAAGATTATTGGAAAGTGGGACATAGGTTATGCGTTAGATCTGCATGTTGAAAGTAGTGAATTTATTGGATATGACGAATTAGGGCACGAGCAGTTTGATACTAAAAGAACAAAAATAGGAGAACTTATTTATAGATTGAAATATAAGTCAGATAAGACTGTTTTGAAAGATATTATACAAATAATTTGTGAATTTTCAAATTTTAAAAGCATTGATTTTATAATACCCGTTCCACCCTCAAACACATCAAGAACTTTCCAACCTGTCGTCGAAATCGCTAAACATTTAGGCAAATCATTAGGTATTCCGGTTTTACCGGAAGCTGTAATTAAGGTAAAAGATACACCTCAGTTGAAAAACATGTCGACATTTGAAGAGAAATATCGTATACTTAAGGTGTTTGAAATTAAAGATGCAACAATCAGAGGTAAAACAGTTTTGCTACTTGACGATTTATACCGTTCAGGTGCTACTTTAACGGCTATTACCGAACTTCTTAAGAGAAAAGGTGGTGTTTCTAAAGTTAAAGTTTTAACTTTAACTAAAACCAAGAGAGGGTAACTATTAATAAAAATGTCTATCTTTATGCGTAAAGATATAGTCTACAATACATATAAACTTTTAAAATTAAAAGGAGTTGGTCCGGTTCTTTTAAATAAGATGTTATCCAATCATCCTTTTACCAATCAAGATATAACATATGGATTAGATAAACTTCACGATTTTCTGAACGAAGAGCAGATTGCAGAATATAATAAGGATGATGTAAAATTACGGAATCAAATTTCTCATTTAGAGGATGAAAATGCCGGTTTTATCTGTTTGTCGGATTCTCAGTATCCCAAAATTTTATCTCATTCTCTTAAAGATTCAACGCCACCAATATTATCTTATCGCGGTAATTTACAGTTGTTACAAAAGCCCTCAGTAGGTTTTTGCGGTTCTAGGAAAGCAAGTGAAATAGGTTTAGCTGTATCAAAAGATTGTGTTAAACAACTCGTGAGTAAAGGGATTGTTGTCGTATCTGGTTATGCTCGTGGAGTTGATCAAGAAGTACATCTCACAGCTTTGGAGTCCGGTGGTTTTACAATTATTGTTTTGCCCGAAGGTTTATTGAATTTCAATGTTCGGAAAGTTTTAAGAAATAGTTGGGATTGGGACCGTATATTAGTTATAAGTGAATTTTTGCCGGATGCAGTTTGGTTGGCTTCAAGAGCCATGAAAAGGAATAAAACAATCATCGGTTTGAGTATGGTAATGGTTCTAATAGAAGCTGGTGAAAACGGAGGAAGCGTGGATGCTGCCAAGAAATCTTTAGAAACGAACAGAAAACTTTATGTGCCATTTTATAACAATGGATCTAACTTTGCTTTAGGAAATAAAAAATTATTAGAAATGGGGGGAATCCAATTATTGAAAAACAAAATAACCGGCAAAGCAAATCTTGCCAAATTAATTGAAGATGTAGAAAAGTTCAAATTTAATTGTAAAGAATCTGTTAACCAGCCAACTTTTCTATAAATTCAGTGGGCAAATTTTTGTGTCTTTTTTGTTTGCCAATCCGTGAAATCCGTGGTTACTTTTTAACTTTTTCTTTCTTTTTTCTTCCGAGGATTTGGTCGGCCTCTTCTATGGTTTGTGGTGGCCATTTGCCCTCTTTTTGCAGCTTTTTGAGATTCTCCATCTGCTTGATACTGACAATAGTCCTGCATTTCGGGAACCGGTTACAGCCAAGAAATGGACCTCTTTTGCCCTGCCTTACAACAAGCTCGCCTTCTTTGCATTTATGACATTTTATTCCCGTCGGCTCAGGCTTAGCTTTTGGCTTTTGAATATTGCCTTCTTTGTCCAGCTTGATTATTGTTTTGCACTTCGGGTAGTCTGAGCAGCCTAAGAAAGGCCCGAACCTGCCTGTCCTTTCCACCATCGCCTTGCCGCAGTTTGGGCATTTGTGCTCCGTCGTTTTCTCCTCCAGCATTTTACCTTCCCCGTTGCAGGCAGCTGCAAACTTACACTTCGGGTATGCAGAACAACTAAGGAATCTGCCCTTTTTGCCGAACCGGTAAACCATAGGCTCACCGCACTTCGGGCAGGTATATTCGCTCGGGGTCGTCTCAGCCTTGGCGTGCTTCATTTCACGCTGGGCGGTATCGAGATTGTTCTTAAACGAGCTGTAAAACTTCTTCAAAACAGTCAGCCAGTCCAAATGCTGCTCCTCAATCTTGTCTAACTGCTCTTCCACCTGGCGCGTAAATGCGATATCCATTATATTTGGAAAGTATTCGTTGAGCTTGTCCGTAACAACCTCGCCGAGGTCGGTAGCATAAAACTGCTTCTTTGATTGTTCGACATAACCTCGCTCCTGAATAGTGCTGATAATCGTAGCGTAAGTGCTCGGCCGGCCGATACCCTCTTTTTCGAGGGCCTTGACGAGCGAGGCCTCGTTGTAGCGTGCGGGCGGCTTGGTAAAATGCTGCTCGGCTTTTATGTCTACAACGGCGATTTTTTGGCCTGGGTGCGTATATGGTAGCTGCTGCTGAGCCGAGCCTACAGGCCAGACTTTAGTAAATCCGTCGAAAACCAATACTCTGCCAGTCGCCCGATAGTGACAATTGCCTATCGAAGTCTGCGCAGCAATATCAAGATTGGTAATATCCCAACGGGCGGCTGTCATCTGACAGGACACAAACTTGCGCCATATCAAATCGTACAGCTTGTATTGCTCCTCGGTAAGAAAAGTCTTCAGCTCATCCGGCGCCATATCGATATCGGTCGGCCTGATTGCTTCGTGCGCCTGTTGAGCGGATTTCTTCGAAGCGTAAACATTAGCTTTTGCTGGCAGATAGTCGGCTCCCATTTTTCTTTTGATATAATTTCTCGTTTCGCTGACAGCCTCAGCTGACAGATGTGTGCTGTCGGTTCTCATATACGTAATCAGGCCGAGCGAGCCCATCGAGCCCACGTCAATACCCTCATACAACTGCTGAGCGACTCTCATCGTCCGTTTAGCCGCGAAGCCCAGACGATTTGCCGCAGCCTGCTGGAGCGTCGATGTTATAAAAGGCGGTGACGGCCGAGAGGTCAGTTGCTTTTTCTGAACAT
>CAYNDE010000163.1:0-4204 GCA_964395535.1 uncultured Pirellulales bacterium | reverse complement strand
GGTCCTTGGATTGAAGGTACGTGGGGATCAAATGCAGTTGTATCCGGTCATCCCCAGAGGGTGGGAGGGCTTCCGCCTGCGTTATTGTCATGGGGAAGCAATCTACGAGATCCAGGTCGAGAATCCGGAAAGATGCGAGCAAGGTGTGTCGTGGGTGGAGATGGATGGTCAGCGTGTACGGGGTGGAGTGATCCCGCTGGATCGAGGCTTGGTGAAGCATCGGATCCTCGTACACATGGGGAACCCGGAGCAAACGGCTTGAGAGGAGGCATCTAACTTGAGGATAGGTGCCATAACATCGGCGTCCATACCGCTTGCCAGAGCCTGCCAATCACTGCTATTCCAGCTGGCAATCCGTTTAGCGGTTACACTGCCTGCTTTGGTAAAGTCGCCTCCTGCAATAAGCTCGCCATTATATATTGTCAGGGCACTGATATTTGGGTTCATTCCACTGCCAAATTACAACTACCCTACAACCAAAAGACGCAATATCCGCTAATTTCATAAAAATGGCCTTTTTATAAGTCTTTGTGAATCAAGCTGTTACAAAAATTTAAAAAATGTCGAACATTTTATATATCCGTGTGCTATACAAAGGCATAGAACCTATCAAAACCTATCATTTAGCATAGTAGAACCTATGGAAATGTACGGTAACTACCTTACTAAACCTAACTTTTGAGCCGTCAAAGATGCCAAGAAAAGATAAGGTTTAACCGGTAAAAACCTACGAAAACCTACTATTTGGCTGCTGAAGATGTTGCCTAATGTTGGTATCTGAGCAGATTAAGATGTTAAGAAAAGATAAGGTTCAGAGGAGGAAATAACCTTATAAAACCTTAGTTTTGAGCAAGAAAAAACCTAACAAAACTTAACATTGAAAATATTCTATAAATGTCTTTGGTTGCAAGCTGTTGAAAATCGTTGCCATACGTCCACATTAGCGTATAATAAGACCTAAATAAATCGTTTAGAAGCAGCGGGAAAATAACAAAATGAAGCAAGTTGTGATCGAAAATCCGGTTTTAAACTCTGCATACGGAGAACCGACTCTGCACTGGAAGTTTACTGACGAGGGTATTACGGATGAAATCGTCGAAAATCGCCGAATCAGTTCCTATTTTGTGCCGATTGCTCAACCAAAACGGCGAGGGAAGGATAAACAGCTTGTTTTTGAGACAGAGTGGACAGCAGACCGCATAGAAGAGAACAAATTCATCAATCAGGTACGCGGCCGCATTAAAGCTTGGAGAGAAGGAGGATATGTTCATATCACAAAGACTACGCGGAGGCTTCTGGAACATTGGACTAATCCACAGCGTGAGAACAAACTCTTTTTCTGTCAGGTTGAGGCATTGGAGACGGCGATTTATATCGCTGAGGCGGCGGGGAAATGCGGGGATGAGTGGATTGTAAATCAGATTCGAGACACCAACAAAGGGGCGAATCCCGGACTCTTCAGGATTGCTTTTAAGATGGCAACGGGCAGCGGCAAAACAGTTGTAATGGGAATGCTGATTGCCTGGCAGGCTCTTAACAAACTTGCCAACAGCCAGGATGGCCGCTTCTCAGATACTTTTCTCATCGTGACTCCAGGAATAACGATACGCGATCGTTTACGAGTTCTGTTGCCAAATGACCCAAACAATTACTATCGCCAGCGGGACCTGTTGCCAACAGATATGATGCAGGAATTAGGCAAAGCAAAATTAATTATAACAAACTTTCACGCATTTTTACGGCATGAAAAAATAAAAGCTGGTAAGCTTACTAAGACTATTTTGGCGGGTGAAGATAACGAGAGATTTCAAGAAACACCGGATGAAATGGTGCGAAGGGTATGCAAGGAATTGGGCAACAAGAAGAACATAGTTGTAATAAACGATGAAGCACACCATTGTTATCGACATAAACCTGACGGAGAAGAAGTAAAGCTTACTGGTGACGACAGGAAAGAAGCCCAAACACGGGAAGAGGCGGCAAGAGTATGGATTTCAGGACTCGAAGCAGTCAAACAGAAGATAGGTATTAAAGTGATATACGACTTATCGGCAACGCCGTTTTTCCTGCGTGGGTCAGGTTACGGTGAAGGAACGCTTTTCCCTTGGGTAGTATCAGATTTTTCGTTGATAGATGCCATCGAATGCGGAATCGTTAAGGTGCCGCGTGTTCCGGTTTCTGATGACTCTATGACAGGAACTCTGCCAATGTATAGAGATCTTTGGGGACGAATACGCGAACATCTGCCAAGGAAAGGACGCAAGAAAGAGGCGGTTAGCGGCGAGCCGAAGTTGCCTGCTGAATTACAGGGGGCACTTCATAGCTTGTACGGGAATTATGAGAAGTATTACAGGAATTGGGAAAAAGGTGAAAAAGAAGATGGACTCGGTGCGACACCACCGGTTTTTATTGTTGTATGCAACAACACGAATGTCTCCAAGCTCGTATTTGACTGGGTTGCTGGCTGGGAAAAGATGCTGCTGGATGGTAGTACTGTTACGGTGCCGGGAAACCTGGCCATATTCAGCAACGTAGCGGATGCTCAGTGGTCTGCGCGGCCTAATACGATTCTGATTGACAGCAGCCAGCTCGAATCCGGCGAGGCAATGAGCAATGAATTTAAGAAGCTTGCGAGGGCTGAAATTGAGGAGTTCAAGGCAGAGTATCGACAGCGATTTCCGGGACGAGACCCGGAAAAGCTAACCGATGAGGATTTGCTTCGTGAAGTAATGAACACTGTCGGAAAACCTGGTAAGCTCGGAGAGAACATCAAGTGCGTGGTTTCCGTTTCGATGCTGACAGAGGGATGGGATGCCAATACTGTCAGTCATATTTTAGGCGTTCGGGCTTTCAGCACACAGTTACTTTGTGAGCAGGTCGTTGGGCGAGGGCTACGAAGGACAAATTACATTCCTGAGCCGGATGGCAAGTTCGATCCCCAGTACGCGGAAGTATATGGTGTGCCTTTCTCGTTTATTCCCTGTGCCGGAACAGGTGGCCCTGTTAAACCACCGCCACCCGTTACCAGGGTGCGGGCACTTGAGGAACGCATTGAATGCGAGATAACTTTTCCGAAGGTAACCGGCTACAGGTATGAACTGCCAGCAGAGAGATTAAAAGCTCGTTTCACCGAAGAATCGAAATACGTGCTCTCGACACAGGATATTCCATCTAAAACGGAGAATGCACCCATAGTCGGTGAGACGAGTATTCACACATTAGATGATTTGAAACGACGACGGGAGCAGGAAGTAGCGTTCCTGCTGGCCAAACTTACATTAGAGAAATTCTACCGTGACGACGAGGGCAATACGAAGCAATGGCTGTTCCCGGAATTGCTTGGCATTACGCGCCGATGGCTGGCCGAATGCGTCAAATGCAAGGACAATACCTTCCCCCAGATGCTGCTTCTTATTGAGTTTGCTCATAATGCTGCTGATAAGATATACAATGCGATTGTTAGTTCCAACGACGGTGAAAAAACACTGATGCCGATTTTAGAACCATACAACACAGTCGGGTCAACAAGATATATTGATTTTGACACGACAAAAACCGCATATCCGACGAACGAGAGATTCTGCCATATTTCCCACGTAGTTGCTGACACTGAAAGCTGGGAGCAGAAGATGGCACAGGCATTAGAGGAACTTGGCGAGGAGGGTCTGGTTATTTCCTATGTAAAAAATCAGGGCCTTGGATTCTATATACCTTATACATCGAGAGGAGAGGAACACAGGTATATTCCCGACTTTATAGCCCGGATTGACGATGGGCAGGGTAAAGACAATCTGCTGAATCTCATTATCGAGGTGACGGGCAAGAAAGATAAGGACAAAGAGGCCAAGGTGACAACAGCAAAAAACCTTTGGGTGCCCGCGATAAACAATCACGGCGGTTTTGGCAGATGGGCTTTTATAGAAATCCGTGACCCGTGGGATGCGAAGAATGCGATAAGAGAGGCAATAGGCGTCGAGACAGGAGAAAATTAGTCGATGGCAAAGAAAAAAAGAGGCAAAAGCGTTTCAGTTCATTCAACACAACATAAAGACAAGAGGAAAAATATTCCGACAGAGGAATTGCGGGGATTTGTGGCTGAAGATGAGCTAAAGCCGAAGCAGGTAAAGTATCCGGGTCTGCTTTATGCAAGAGACCCGTCGCTTGACCCGCAATTGGTATGGAAGGGCAAGGATGAGCAGGACCA
>CAYNDE010000162.1:0-4243 GCA_964395535.1 uncultured Pirellulales bacterium | reverse complement strand
CGCAGCCGAGCTCAAAGTATTTGCGTATCTGCTCGTCTTTAAGTATCCCGAAGCAATCCACAACCGCCACCGGCCTGCCAGAATTTTTGACGATTTTCTCAGGTTCGAGTTTAAGATAAGGCTCGTGCGGCACCGCCAATACTATCGCATCTGCTCCCGAAATTGCCTTCATTAAATCCTTTTCGATACGTATATCTTTTAGTTTATCCTGGTTGCGGAAAAATCTTCCTTTCGAATGGCCCGGAGCAGGGTACACATCCTGTTTCTCAAGCTCGTACCAGTGTTCGACATATGGGTCATGCACAGCCACATCAGCTCCCATCTCTGTCAGCTTCCTCACTACTACCTCTGAGCCGCTGTAACGAGTATCCCCAACGTCCTGCCTATAGCTTGCACCGCATAAAACTATCTTTGCTCCTGCCACCTGCCTGCCCATATTTCGCAGTGCGTCCCTCGTCAGCTCGGCTGCATGAAGGCCGCGAGTGTCATTGATATCGATTGCCATCGGTGTTATCTTGAATATATCGTCGCTGAAGCCGAGAATATGTTTGTACGCCCAGTACCCCAGGCCGCCGTCTTTCGGAAGGCAGTATCCGCCTATCCCTGGACCGGGAAATATCATATTGCTGTGTGTGGGCCGGACCTTAATAGCTTTTATCACCTTGAGCAAATCCACGCCATTACGCTCAGAGAACTTACTCCACTCATCCAGAAACGCTAATATGGTTGCCCTGTATGAGTTCTCGACAATTTTTGTAGTCTCTGATTCGATAGGGCGGTCCATTACTGTTAAAGGATACTCTTTTGTGTTGAGCACTTCGTGCAGAAATTTCTCGACTCTTTCTCGCGCTTCTTGGTTACATCCCGAGCACACGCGCCAGAAATCTCTTATCGACGAAACGTAGTTTCTGCCGGGCATAACTCGCTCGAAGCTGTGTGCGAGCAGCGGCTCGCTGTCGATGCCTCTTTGCTTGAACGCCTTTTTCATTATCGGCCAGGCTACAAATTCTGTTGTCCCCGGTGCAACTGTCGTTTCTATCAGCGTCAGGCATTCCGGCCCGACCTTCTCGCCGATTGTCTTTATTGTCGCCTCGAGTGCACCCATCTCGACTTTGCCGGTGCGCATATTTCCCAAATCATTTTTCGTATAGTCGCACTGTACGTCGACGACTACGCAGTCTGCCAGTTTCAAACAGTCGTTATTGTAAGTTCCGACCAGCGTCTTCTTTTCGAGCACACATCTTTTAATCATCGGCTCGACCTCCGGGTCCTCGGCCTTAACCGGCGACTGGCCGCGGTTCAGCATTGGTATCTTCCAGTAGCTGCGGACGCTCGGCCGTTGGCAGCCGATAACGAATTTGCTTGGCTTGCCGCTTTTTTCATCGACGGTATCGGCGATTATCGCCGCCATTACCGCACCGACAAAGCCGACGCCCATAACCACGACGATTTCTTTACCCTCGTTGCGTGCGGTTTTTACATGTGTTTCTATTCGCTTGAATTCTGTTTCGTATTGTTCTTTTGTCGGCAGCTCAAAAACCTCTCCCGATGGACTAACAGAATTTTCCGCCATTATTATCCCCTTTATTAATTAAAGTTGCTCTTAAAAAATATTTCTTATGTTACACCCTAATCACCGACAAAAAATTCAATAAAAAGGTCTCTCACCAGTTCGTATAAAAATTTGTTTTGGCAATAATCATCATCAGTAACTCTCTCCAGTTTGCCCTCTAAAAACAATTGATACTCTTCCCAGGACAAACTTTTCTTTAACTCTTCATATTTCCTGTGATTTTGCTTGTCCAGATGTTCCTTGATTTCATAGTATCTCCGTAGAACAGATGAATTATCATATACTCCCCTTAAAGGTTGAAAAATATCCCCCGGTGCGTACAATCTTATCCAGGCTCCTGTCCAGATTCTCATCTCTGAGGCAAACTTTGTATAACCCGCGCTTTCAGCAAAATATACCGGAACCTGGCTTAAAAGATTTTCACGCTCCTGCTCGTAAGATTTCGAAGTTTCGATTATATGCTTCTTAATATTCTCCCATAAGATATCATCGTTAGGCTCGTCCGCATTAAAGGCGGTAAGGGACTCTCTTCTTCTAAACTTCAATTGCCTGTCTTTTCTTCCATCCTCGAGACTGCCGTAAGTATGTCGATACTTTAACAAATAAGCGGGCTTCAACGCTTTAGACCAGTTGGCATCCATCACCGCCTCAGCGGCTATCTTTGCGGCAAACGGAACCATACAATCATTATACAATTTCTGATACTCTTTTATCCAGGTATCAGATCTTAAAGTGTTTTTGAATCTCGTAAATTCTTCATAGCCGGGATATTCATGGTAATAACCAATATGTCTTAGTCTTATGTATCCGACCTCTGTGACAATCAGTCCCGGTTGCTGTTTTTCCGCCTGCCTGTTTAAATCGAGAAAATCCTCGAGCATCTGGTGAAATTTTTGGAAGTACTCATCGAGCTGATTCAGCTCTTCAGCCGTCAGCCGGAATCTTGTATACGAAGGTTCAAAAGGCCGATTCATATCGTCGGCAAAAGCAGGACCTGTTAAGAAAAATATGACGAGCAATAAAAAAGTCAATATCCTGTTTTTCATAACCATAAAAGCATCCTGCCGATGAAACACATTCAAAATTTCATATGATAATTCATACATTATGGAATAAGCATCTTATATTTTTACCCTGACTAAAAGTTGCCTTTCTCTTGTTAAATCCGATTTTCATACTGTTAATTTTTATTTTTGCACTAAAATGAGTCTGTGACAAAGAATTCAGGATAAAATTCATTATGTATCAGTTCATACAAAAATTTATTTTGGCAATAATCGTCATCAGAAACCCTCTGCCGCTTGCCTTCCAAAAACAATCGATATTCATACCAGGACAGGTTTTTCATTAATTCTTCGAATTTACTGTTTTTTTGTTTATCCAAATATCTCTTGAGCTTGTGGTATATCGCAAGAATACCTGAATTACGAGATACTTCTCTTAAAGACTGAGAAATTTCACCGGGTGCATATATCCTTATCCAGGCACGTGTCCAGATTTTCATCTCTCTGGCAAATTCCATATAACCCGCGGCTTCAGCAACATATACGGGAATCTGTTCCTCAACTGCTGGAATGCCAATAGCATTCGTATTTATGGATGTTTTTATTAAAAGATTCTTGCGTTCCTGCTCATAAGATTTGGAAACTTCAATTATATGTTTTTTGATATTCTCCCATAAGATATCATCATTAGGCTCGTTCGCATCGAAGGCTGTAAAATGTTCTCTTTTTTCATACCTCAGTAACTTGTCTTCTCTGCCGTCCTCCAGTTTTCCGTAAGTATGCCGGTACTTTAATAAATAAGCGGGCTTCAATTCTTCGGACCATTCGGGATCCTGAACTGCTTTAGCAGCAATTTTGGCGGCAAACGGAGCCTTACAATCCATTAAAAGTCTCTCGTACTTATCTCCCAGAGAGGTTCCACCTATTCTTTGCCCGAATTCCTCCGTTTTTTTAGAGCCGGGGAATTCACGGTCTCTGGTAATATGTCTTAGTCTGAAATAGGCAACCTCTGTAGCAATCAGTCCCGGCCGCTCTTTGTCTGCACGCCTGTTTAACTCGAGAAAATTATCGAGCACCTGGTGAAATTCTTGAAAGTCCTCATCGAGCTGATTCCACTCTTCAGACGTCACGGGAAATCCTTTACGCGAGGATTCGGAAGGTTGATTTATATCGTCGGCAAAAACAGAACCTGTTAAAAAAAATATGACAAACGATAAAAGGATAAATACATTTTTTTCTGCAATCATAAAAAGCAGCCTATTGATTAAACACTCCTGACATCTCATATGATAGTTCATATATCAAAGAAAAATGCAGCATTTATGTCGAGATTCTTCCACTTCATTTTGCCAACGCGCCCGGCAGGACTCCGGCCTTACGGCCTAGAACCTAAATCCTCTTCGGATTTCCATAGGAGCTCTGCCCCTCTGGCGTCGCTTCCCTTCGCATTGCTCAGGGGCGCTCCTGTCACCCCGACGACGTGGGGAAATTTTTTCCCCACACCCCTTTTGGTTCGAGTCTTGCCTTTTCATACATATAACTGAAAGTACAATAGTTTTATTAAAAAACCGTTTAAGTATCCTCAAAACGCGCCCGGCAGGACTCGAACCTGCAACCTTCGGATTCGAAGTCCGCGACTCTATCCAATTGAGCTACGGGCGCACGG
>CAYNDE010000161.1:0-4305 GCA_964395535.1 uncultured Pirellulales bacterium | reverse complement strand
CGACCTCTTGACCCCCAGTCAAGCGCGCTAGCCAAACTGCGCCACGCCCCGTAAGTACTAACATTCTAATAAAAAAATCCTTTAAAAACAAATATTTTAAAATAAAATTATGCTTAATAAACTTCAAAAACGCTTTTTGATAATTTGTTGAAATAAAAAACCAGAACCTCACGTCAAATATCTTAATATAAGTTAAAAAAGTGAGTATGCAAAAATAGTAAATGTTAATTTCCGTATTCTGTCTGGTTTATAACAACAGTAAGGAAAAAAGCTTGGAAAGGAGCAAAAATGTTAAAGATAATTATATTTAGTATCATTTTGACGGTTCTTTTAGTTACAGTCGGAATCTTAATAGCCCAACAAGGAAATAACACATCTGGACAGCAGCAATTTCAAAGACCGCCAAGAGATTTCGGTGGGCCAAGACGGGGTTACTTCGGGTCAACTGAACTGTCGGCCTTTAATAATCCGCCAATAGCCAGAAACGAAGAGGAGAAGAAAATCCTGGCTGTGCTTGACGATATGAAAATAAACCAAAGCAGGGGGATGATGAACGTCCCGCAGGAAGACGGCAGGCTCCTGCGGGTGCTGACCGAGACAGTCGGGGCTAAACATGTCGTAGAGCTCGGTACATCAAACGGTTACTCCGGAATATGGTTCTGTCTTGCCTTGAGAAAGACAGACGGAAAACTGACTACTTATGAAATTGACGCTCGAAGAGCCTCACTTGCCCGGGAGAATTTCAAACGTGCAGGTGTAGATAAGCTCGTTACTCTCGTCGAAGGTGACGCTCACGAAGAAGTCACTAAACTCAAAGAGAGTATTGACATTCTGTTTCTCGATGCCGACAAGGAAGGCTACATCGATTACCTTAACAAGCTTCTTGCTCTGGTAAGGCCGGGAGGATTAATCGTAGCACATAATATTAATCCACAACAGGCAGACCCTAAATACGTCGAGGCAATCACAACAAATCCCGACCTCGAATCAGTACTGTACGGCGGCGTCGGCATAACACTTAAAAAACGTTAGAAAATGCTAAGTTAATTAAAGGCTTTATAACTTCCGTGAAAGTGAAAGGTTAAATTCGGTGAGGCCTGTTCGGGAATCGTTTTTAAAGAAAGAGCTGACACTTTTTGACTCGACCTGCATAATTGTCGGCATAATCATCGGCGCCGGAATCTACCAGATGGCACCCGACATTGCCAAAGGCGCGTTTTGCTGGTGGGGTGTTCTTGCCATCTGGGTAGTTGGGGGGCTTCTTTCTCTTTGCGGCGCTCTCGGTTATGCCGAGCTTGCATCGGCTTATCCCAAAGAGGGGGGTGACTACGTCTATTTGAGTCGTGCCTATGGTAAATGGGCTGGTTTTTTGTTCGGCTGGGTACAGCTAACGGTTGTCAGGCCAGGTGACATCGCTGTTATGGCTTTTGCTTTTGCCACATATGCGCGCACAATTTATGACCCGCTTGGCAACAATCCGAAAATTAGCCAGCCGCTTTTCGCCGCAACAGCCGCTGCAATTCTGACAATTATTAACATAATCGGCGTTAAAGAGGGCAAGTGGACGCAGAATCTTCTTACAGTCGTAAAAGCACTGGGTCTTGCTGCTATTGTCATTGTAGCGGTTGGAGCACCGCGTCACGAGGCTGTGGAAGTCAGCTTCGAAACCGTGCCGCTGAGCCTGGCACTTATTTTAGTCCTTTTCTCATACGGTGGATGGAACGAAATGGCCTATGTCGCTGCCGAGGTAAAGGATGCGAAGCGGAACATCGTCCGTGCACTTGTACTTGGAACTGTAGCTGTCATTGTTCTTTATTTGCTTGTTAATATAGCGTTTCTTTATACGCTTGGTTATTCGGGAATGGCTTCCTCCGAGGCGGTAGCAAGTGACAGCATAGCTAAGGTATTTCCCAAAATAGGCGGCAGGTTGATAAGCGCTTTAGTGTGCATTTCAGCATTAGGGGTAGTGAACGGCCTGATTTTTACCGGTGCTCGCATTTCCTATGCTATGGGAACAGAGCATCGTGCGTTCGGAATTTTAGGTAAATGGCATCGTCTGACAAAAACGCCGGTCTGGGCACTATTAGTGCAGGGCATAATCGCGATTAGTCTTATTGTTATTTTGGGTTCTTTTGTCAATGCGATTCTCATTACGGCACCCGCTGTATATGGATTTTACCTTGCTACAAGCTTATCAGTAATCGTTCTGCGCCGTAAGGAGCCTGATATCGAAAGGCCTTACCGTGTAACTGGATATCCTGTAACCACGATAATCTTCTGTGCCGTTTGCGCTTTCCTTATATACAGTGCTGTTAAATATGCCTTCGCAACCAGTCAAATCAGCCTGATTATTCTTGTAAGTGCACTTTCAGCGGGGCTGTTAATATACATAATTGAGGCTGTCTGGCAGAAAAATCACTAATTACCAAAATTTTTATAAATTTTTTTCTTGACAAGTTAGGCAAAACTAACTATATTAGGAATGACTAATAATAATTCGCGATATACTTATGAAAACAACAAAAAAATTAGATTTGAGTGCTTCTTTGGAAGATTACCTCGAGGCAATCTTCAACCTTGCACGAAAAACCGACATCGCACGCAGCAGGGACATCGCTGAGAAACTCGATGTATCAAAATCTTCTGTAACAGGGGCACTGCGTCTTTTGAAGAAAAAGGGACTTATAAATTACAGGCCTTATGATTACATCACCTTAACCGATGCCGGCCGAAAGACAGCAGCACAAATTGTCAAAAAACATGAAATCTTAAAAAGTTTTTTTGTTGACGTCCTCGGCCTGAAAGCAACACTTGCACAAAACTGCGCCTGCAGGGCAGAGCATGTGCTTGGGCAGGAAGTTATTAATAAGCTGCTTATGTTTATAGAATTCGTCACACAGGAAAATAAAAATGGTAATGACCTCAAAGATGATTTTAAAAATTTCTGCAAGTGTAAAGTCACAAACACAACCGACAAGTTGAAGATAAAAGGGCGATAAATGGAAATCAGCCATAGACCGTTATCAGGCGTAAAAGCAGGTGAAAAAGTCAGGCTCGTTTATATAGATGCCGGCCACGGCCTGAGAGGCCGTCTGGTTGCAATGGGACTTGTCCCGGGGACAATTCTTACTGTCATCAACAATAACCGGCCGGGACCGTTTGTCATAAGCGTAAAGAATACAAAAGTTATGCTCGGCAGGGGAATGGCAAATAAAATCATAGTCTCTGATACCGAGGTACAAAACAAATAAGATTTTTATTTCTAAGCAGATAATCTTCTGCAGCCGATTTTCTACAAGAATCGAATTAATCTTTATGGAAAAGAAAATCACAGTAGCAATTGCCGGTAATCCCAACAGCGGAAAAACATCTATATTCAATATGCTGACAGGCGCTCGTCAGCATGTCGGAAATTACCCCGGCGTGACAGTTGAAAAAAAAGAGGGTTTCAGCAAATACAAAGGCTGCGAGATTACCTTCGTTGACCTGCCCGGAACTTACAGCCTGACCGCTTACTCGGTCGAAGAATTGGTCGCTCGAAATTTCATTATCGATGAGAGGCCGGACGTCGTCGTCGATATCGTGGACGCTTCCAATATCGAACGCAACCTTTACCTGGCAACACAACTGATTGAAATAAATGCGCCGCTTGTGCTGGCTTTTAATATGAGTGACATCGCAGAGCAAAGGGGCTTGACTTTCGATATAGAGCAGCTTTCAGAGCTGCTCGGGGCAGCGATAGTGCTAACCGTAGGAAATAAAGCCAAAGGCAAAGAGCAATTGCTCGAGGCAATTATAAAAACAGCCGAAAAGAACAGAAAAAGACGAGGACCTAAAATACATTATGGCACCGAGATTGAGGACGAATTGGCCAAAATTGAACAAATAATCAAAGATGCCGAAAAAGAGCTGACGGCAAGATACTCGGCTCGATGGCTTGCGGTCAAGCTGCTCGAACAGGACAGCGAAATCGTCTCAAAAATTAAAGATAATAGCGTCATCTCAGCTACAGCAGAAAGTATCGAGCACTTAAAAAATATTTTCCGCGACGAGCCTGAAATTATGATAGCCGACCGCAGATACGGTTTCATCTCAGGTGCCTGCCAGGAGACAATAAAAAGTACCGTCGAGCTGCGTCACAGCATAAGCGACCTCGTGGATTCAGTAGTTATAAATCGGATTCTGGGACTGCCGCTCTTTCTGCTGCTGATGTTTTTGACCTTTTTTTTAACCTTCAAGCTCGGCAAATTCCCGATGGAGGCACTGGAGTTATTTTTCAACCGGCTTTCAATCACCGTGGCTGGT
>CAYNDE010000160.1:0-4324 GCA_964395535.1 uncultured Pirellulales bacterium | reverse complement strand
ATAGAGCAGGCTGAAACCTGCCGCGTAAAGTATCACAATTTATGGAATACCGCTCGATTTATGGTCGTGGAAGCTTCAATCGGACGCCAGCAGAAAACTTATCCTCTCATCCTCGATACGGGTGCCTCGCAGGCTGTTTTTGTTAGAAATAAGCATATTAAGGATGCCAAGCTTCCTGTCTATCCTATTAAAGCCGCACAGTTCAAAGGTTTTGACTTTGGGCTTTGTCATCTTCCGGAGCTCAGGATTGCTGATATTAGTCTTATTGACTGGCCCTGTTTTTATCTGAAGCGCCGTGGTCTCTTAAATTTCTTTGGCAGTGAAGACGACGCTATCATTCTCGGCCTGCCGGCATTGCGAGAGTTCAAATATGTTCTCTTTGATAGTATCAATAAAGAGGTGGAATTTTCGACTGATAGGCCTTTTCAGGCCGAAGAAGAGCAAGCCTGGCTGAAATACCCTATTTCCATCGAAGAGGATTTTCAGGGCAATGCCTTTTTATTTGTTCAGATTCCCGTCGCCGGCGAAGATATTGAGGTTCAGTTTGATACCGGCAACGGAAATGGACTGGCTGTTACAGAAGAGCTTTGGGACCAAATCCGGCAGAGCATCCCGAAGGTCAGTTTGACAAAAGTTACACAGTCGTACCCGTATGTTGGAAAGCTGAAATGCAAAACCGGCTCTATCCGGGAATTTAATTTTGCCGGAAGAATTATAAAAAAGGCAAATGTATCCGTATTCCCCGATGAAAATCTCCTTTTAGAGGAATGCGGTGCTTTATTGGGAATGCAGTATTTCAGGGATACTGTTATAGTTCTCGACTTCGAAGACGACCTTCTTTGGATAAGAAAGTAAAAAAAAGCGCCGAATATCTGCAAGCACTTTTGAGTGCCAGCTGATACCCGGCGGCTCTCTTAGGAAGGACTCGGGTTTTATTTGTTGCCGATTATATTAATGCGGAGTCTGGTCGCCATGATCTTCACCGGCTATTGCTACTATACCGATTGTACCGCCGGCTATTGCGCCTGCTTTGCCTAATCCGATGCCCAAAAACGCTGGTGCTATCGCAATTTTCATATCGCTGATACCTGGGACAGTTCTTGAAAGTTCTTTACTTACTACAATAGCTCCTTTATCATCCTCTGATTCTACTTTCCCCCAGCTTTGAAGCTCAATCATGTTATTTGAAGCTGCACAGACCGTTATGACAGGATTAAAAGCACCTTCGCAGGCTGTTGCGGCACAAATGTTGGCTGACTGGGCCGCCTTTACAGCTTCGGAGCGGGCCCATCGAGGAAGTGGCACTTCATTGGTGACCTTAAGTTCTTTTGTGTGCAATCCGACCTTTCGTATCAGCTTTGCAAATTCCTTGTTTAATCCGCTCAAATCTACCGATGTGCCCTGGCTATTGACCTTGTAAGTTGCTACCTCATGTCGCAAAAGTTCATTGTGACCGTTCATTTTCGTTGTAGCCTCGAAAACGGATACACTCAGGTAAATAGTCTTCATCTGGGAATCGAACAGGTAAACGGTACCGATTTTACATTTAATCGTACCTGCTTCTCCTTTATCATTTGTTGCATTGAGTGTGAAAGGTTTTGAGAGAGCTCTTACGGCAATAATGTTTCCCTGGGTATGCGTTGTCTGCTCGATCGCCTTCATATCAAATGTCAGCTCTTCGGGGAATGGATAGTATCCTGCTCTGATGGAAAAGCTCTGATTCCATGTTTTGCCGATATTCTCTCTGCTCTGCTTTGTTATGGATTGAACACACTGATTATTAACGTTTTCCAAAAGCTCTAAGGCATCGTTGTCAGTCAATACACCCCCCGTGTTTCTGTCCACTAAAAAAGAAAGTACTCCTGGCCAACTACCTTGGGTCTCGTCGGCTGCTGTATCAATTCCTTGCGGAGTGATGGTATAGTTCACCATATCATCGTTGAGTTCTTCCCTTTCTACGGTAAACAGTGTTTCAGCCTGACTTCGGAATTGACCCTTCCCTGAATACTCTATTGTAGAGACCATCTTAAAGTTGTCTGTTCCCTCCGCTGGCACGGCACTAACGGCAGCTGTCAGATTTAGTATCAGAAAAATCAACGCTAGTGCAAGGATTCCTTTACTGTGATTCATTTTTGCCCCCTTTCAAATATCACTTCATTGCCTTTTTCTAAGAGCTGTTAAGCCCCCCAAATCGCCACACCCCTATGTGTGTGAAGTAAAATATATTAATTGGCTTATCGGTTTTATGCTGTAGCGGCTGAAATAAATAATTAAAATTTTCTTATGGGACCTTCAATATTTTATAATTTGGTTCTTCTATGGTTTATAGTCGTGTAATCTCTTTTTTTATATATGAGGATAAGTAATTACAACCGGTGCTTATACAGGTCAAAAACAGAATCGTGAGTTGTCGTCTTTGCTTTTTTTTTACTTTGAAAAACTGAAAGTTGTTGTTATAATCACCCTGAGGCGTATAGTGTTTGATGTTAGCTGAGACAAAAACGCCTCGATTTAAAAAACTGATGATGGATGGGGAATAGTGTAATGGTAGCACAACTGACTCTGGATCAGTTAGTCAAGGTCCGAATCCTTGTTCCCCAGTAATTCTATTATATTTAGCCCACGGTTCTACCGTGGGTTTATATCTTTGAAAATTCGAATTTGTGATTTGTTTCGGATTTGTGTCTTTATTTTGTTCTGTATAGTATTATTGTTTAGCATGTTGGATTTTTATATGTCAAACTCTGCTACTATCGGCGTATGGTCGCTCGGCCGCTCGACAGCACGAGGCTCCTTATCAATATAACAGCTCCTGCATTTATCGGCCATTGCCTTCGTTGCCATAATATGGTCTAGCCGCCAGCCGAGATTTCTCTTAAACGAACCACGCATCCGGTAGTCCCAGAACGTATATTGGCCGCCATCTGCACAATGCTGCCTGAACAAATCTACAAAACCCCACTCGCATACAAAACCTAAGGCTTCCGTAACTTCTGGATTAAAACAAACATGACCGGCAAGCCCCTCCGGGTCATATACGTCGATTGCTTGCGGAGCTACGTTGAAATCCCCCATCCATAATATTGGCTCAGCCGGCTTGAAGTTATTTTCAAGATATTTCAGAAGCCGCCTGAACCAGTTTAATTTATATTGGAACTTTTCTGATTCCGGCGAGAAACCTTGCGGTACGTAAGTGTTGACGATTATGACCCCGTTTATTTCGGCTTTTATAAAGCGGCTTTTATCCCTCGGCTCCTCCTTAAAGCCGTACTCGGCGTTTTTTATCGGTCCTTTACTAAAAATCGCTACCCCGTTATAGCTTTTCTGCCCCGCATAGATATACTCATAGCCGCTTTTTTCAAAGGCCTCTTTTGGAAATTCTTCATCCTGGACCTTCGTTTCCTGCAGACAGAGAACGTCAGGGCTCTGTTTTTCGAGCCATTCTAAAACGACACTCACACGCGCTCGCAAGCCGTTAACATTAAAGCTGGCTATCTTCATCGCAACTTTTCTTATGTAAATTCCTGCTCCTGACCGATAATATTATACGTCTTTACTAAAATTTTGCATAGCTCTAACATCAGCGGACTTGTAAGCTTTCTCACATTTGCATAAGAGTTTTGCTTGAAGGAAATTGTTTGACGGAAAAAGGATTTTAGAAAATGATAAGAAAGCTTCTTTTAATAATTGTTTTAATTCTTTTAAGCCTTGCCTTGGTCAATTGTCAGACCGTTCAGGGATTGGGCGGCGATATTCAGTGGACCGGCGAAAAAACCGCTGAATTGCTCGAAGGCCAGTAGTTATATCCGTCGGATTACACCGAAAATCCCCTAAGCAATGCTTCCGGCTTTTATGTGGGCTCTGTTACCTTGCCTTTGTCGGGTTTGGTGTTTGAGGGCAAATCGTTTATAGGTATTTGTTCTTTTGGCTGTTGTATATTTTGTTTTGCTATCTCTGTCTTTCCGAAAACCTCGCTACCTGTATCGATCTTTTCAAGAGCTGTATAATTTTCAACGATTGTCAATAGGCTCAACAAAAAGCTCAGCATGCTTTCAGCCCCCTGGTTGGTGTTAACTCCTCCACGCATAAGGCCGTCGTGACAGCCTTTGGTCTTGAAGTTGTAAACTGGAATGTGAAGGTCGTTTTCGCCCAAAAACCAGTCGAAAGCTTTTTTCTGAAGTTTCAAAAGTTTGCTGTCGCCTATAACGTCGTATGCCGCCTTGAGCATCATCACCGTGCTTGCTGCCTCTACCGGTTGCTGGTCAAATTCGGCCTTTGTCTTTCCTCGCTCGTACCAGCCGTTGCTTCCCACAAAGCTGAAATG
>CAYNDE010000159.1:0-4356 GCA_964395535.1 uncultured Pirellulales bacterium | reverse complement strand
TAAGACGTTTCAAATCCCACTGACCTATCGCCATAAAGGCCCCGATTATCATACTTAAAATCCCCAGTATCACCAGGAGCCAGCCGACCTCGACCGTTATCCCGAAAACGTTAAAGACTATCCGCGAAAGTGCATAAATTCCAAGCGCCTTTATTATCACGCCTGACAGCATCGCCGATATCGGTGCCGGTGCGGATGGATGTGCATCCGGAAGCCACGCATGGAACGGCACTATTGCCGCCTTCAAACCGAAGCCGGCAATAAAAAGGGCCAATGCAAAAGTCAGACCCGAATTCAATCCGTTCTCTGAAATCGCTTTCGAAATATAAGCCAGATTTAACGTCCCTGTGTTGCCGTAAACAAGCCCGACGCCAAACAGGACAAAAATCGATGCTATACTGCCCAGCACCATATACTTAAACGCCGCCTCCAGCTCCTCGTGCCCGACGCCGAACGCTACCAGTGCATACGAGGCTATCGATGCAATCTCAAGGAATACGAACATATTAAAAATGTCGCCTGACAGCACCACGCCGTTCATTCCTGCAACCATAAGCATAAACAGGCACAGATACTTTGACTTGGCTGTATATCGTTCCATATACCTTGTGCTGAAGAGCATCGCTGCTGCGCTTACGGTTGATATAGCGAGCAGCATCAAACAGCTCAAACCGTCGAGTACGAGATTGATTCCGAGTGGTATAGGCCATCTGCCTATTTCATAGACCGCGGTTCGACCGATGGAAGCTACAGCACAACACAGCAGAAATATCGTCACCACATTCGCAAGCAATGTCGCAGCGGATTTGCCCCGCTTGCCGAAAAGCGGAAGCGCAAATGCCGCAATCAGGGGAACTGCAACAAATGTAGCCAATGGCACCGCCGGTAAGCTCATCCTTTAAGTCTCCTTATCTGTGTTATGTCAAAGGTCTCGTATTTCTCGTATGTTCTGATACATATCGAAATCATAAGAGCCAAAGAACCCAGGCTGATAACGATTGCCGTCAGCACAAGAGCCTGCGGCAGGGGGTCAACGCATTTGCCTACGAACATACTGCTCAATTTCCCGCCTGCTTCGACTATATCTTCCTTTGACACAATCGGTGCTGCACCGTCGGCCCGATAGCCCAGCATTATCAAAAACAGGTTCACCGCATATTCCATCACGAGGATGCCGAGCACTATCTTGACCATATTCTTTTTGACAACGGCACAATACAGCCCGACCATAAACAGTAAAAAGCACAACGCGTACAGCATCAGTTATTCTCCTTTTTGTTGCCGCCCGGTATCTCACATACATCATCCTTGCACCTGTAATCCTGGCAGAAAATTGAAAGAACAAGGATTATCATAAACAGCGACGCCCCGACTTTCAAACCAATTGCTATATTCGAAAACGGGATACTGCCTGCGCTTACAAGCTCCATTGCATTTCCGGGCAGATACTTCTGATACAAAAAATTCGTAAAGAACACACCGCCTGTTGTTATACCGAGCACCGCTATCGCAGCGAACATTAAAGCCCCCACACAATCAATCTTCGAAGCCGCTCCAAGTGGCATATTCTTTTCTGCGAACTCTCTGCCGAAAGCAAGCAGTATCAGAACGTATGATGATGCAATAATCACACCGCCGGCAAAGCCGCCCCCCGGCGTCAGATGACCGGTAATGATAATGTAAATACCGAACATAAATATCAGAACCTTCACCCAGCTCGCTATCGTCTTCACTATTACCGTCATTCCCTTCATTTGTCGAGTTCCTCCAGAAGCTTTCTGCTTTTCCTTCTTAATACAACCGTCGCGCCGATTATCGAGGTAAACAGCACCGTTGCTTCACCGAGTGTATCATACGCCCTGAAATCCAGAATCACCGATGCTACGAGGTTCGCAGCCCCTGTCTTTTTCATTCCATCCTTGATATATGTTTGTGAGGCGGCACCTTCCGTCTCGGCGAAAACCGGTGAGCCGAACTCAGGAAGTGAATCATCGAAAACATGTATCCCTGCAAGAAATATGACAAATACAACCACTATCGAAACCACTACTGCAAAAAACTCTCTGTCACCGCTGATAAAGGTCAAATCCCGTGAAATCGTTGCGCGTATAAGAATAATCAGCCCCAAAACTTCTACCACAATCTGGGTAATCGCAATGTCCGGCGCCCTCAAAAACAGAAACATAATTGATGCCCCGAAACCGATTGCTCCGATACATATCACGGAACTTAAAAGATACTTCGTTTCCACTGCTATGAAAGCTGCTATCAGAATGAACAGCATTAAAATATAAAGAATAGCCATACTTGCCTCACCAAATCCTGCAAACTATAAATAAAATAACTAATAATCCTAACGTCATCCACGTCAGATACATCGGCAGTACGCCGCTGTGCAGCCACCTCAGAAATCTTGTCACCGCCATACCCAGATTGCCGCTTTGATTGTATGCATCGAAATATCCTTTTTCCTGACCTTCGTAAAGCTGCTTCAAGCCGCCCATCGATGATACCGTCTTATAGAAATGTGTGCCGGGTATTATCATCTTATCGTTTTCCTGAATCTCGCCGCACGTCCACGTCGGTACAATCCTGACTCTTCTTGCCGCGAAACCGATAATCAAAATCACCAGCCCAAGAATAATGCCTGCCATTATCAGAATAGTCGCCAGCCCCGACTGCCAGGTGCCGGTAATCACCGTCTGGGTGTGTATATCCAGCGCAGGGAAAATAAACTGCTTCAGCGGTAAATAGTAGAACACGCCGAACAGCACGCACAAAAACGCAAGAACTATCATCGGCAGCGTCTGCAAAATTGAAACTTCCCTGATATTTTTTTCTTTTAATCCGTCCGGAAGCCTCGAAAGGAATACCGAGTGTATAAGTTTTACAAATGATGCCAGTGTCAGGGCGCTGCCGAACATCGCCGCAACAAGCCATACAGGCCATAATCTGGCCGTCGCAGACACACTCGTTGTCCCCATCTGGATTATACCCTGGTAAACCATCCACTTGGAGACAAAGCCGTTAAACGGCGGTATCCCTGAAATACTCAAAGCCGCAATCAGACAGCAGCCGAACGTAATTGACATTTTTTTGCCGAGCCCGCCCAGCCTGTCGAGCTCCGCCGTCCCGCACCTCTGCTCGACCGCTCCGCCGCACAAAAATAGACAGCTTTTATATATCGAGTGGTTCAGCATATGAAACACACCGCCTGCTATGCCCACCGTTGTCCCCGTGGCTATACCGAGTACCATATAGCCGACCTGGCTGATAGCGTGAAAGCTCAGCAGCTTCTTGAGATTGTGCTGGACCATCGCTATCATCACGGCCACGATAATCGTAGCCGCACCGATGATTGCCAGTATGACACTTAATACTCCTGCCTCAAGACTGAACATTCCACCTTTTTTCACCAGTATTACCAGCAGGTAAATTCCAAGCAGCTTATCGACAGCCGCCGGCAATAGTGCCATCACCGAAGGCGGTGCAAATTCACCGCTCGTCGGCAGCCACGTATGCAGAGGCATCGCACCGGCTTTTGTTATCGCCGCTACCATAAGCAGCAAAAACGCCGTTATCGTCATCGCATTTGTCGTCGATAGTGCAATCTTCGATATCTCGAATGTCCCTGACGCCGCCCAGACCAGACCTATTCCCAGCAGAAACGCCGCATCGGACGCACCTATCATCGCAAAGCTTTTCGTCGCCGCAAAGTTGCTGTTTTTACCGCCTGTCGTTATCAACAGGTATAGCGACGCTGTAACTATCTCCCAGAATATAAGCAGAAACAAGAGGTGTCCTGAAAGCAATATCCCTGCCGAGCCGCCTATCGTCAGAAGTATCGAACCAAAGTATATATTTATCCCTTTTGCTTCGGACACCGATTTCAGGGAATAAAGCGTTATCAAAAAGCCGAATCCCATCGCGAACATCAGTATAAATGCCCCTAAGGGCCTCGCAATTAGCAAAAGCTCTAAATTAAATTCACCTATCTGCAGCAAAGACCATCGAAAGTCGCTTATTTTTTCCCTGAAAATGTATATCGAAAGGATAAGTGCAGCGATTGATATAACCAGTGTTGCCGCCTTCGAAATAAAGCCCAACCGTCGCGGCAGAAAAAGGCACACGAAGCCCGCTAACAGCGGCACAAAAACCAATAAAGTTAATGGATTCTCAAAAAAGTTATTCAACTCGTAAATCCTCCATCTTAAGTTCTTGCAGACCGAGCTCCTTTTTCAATCTTGCCGTTTTATCGCGGCTTATCTTCAAAAGCGCCTCGTAATTATGAATGATGTTTTTATGTCCGTCCACAACTGCCAGTCTTTCAGTACAGCTGTAGCATGGGTCAACCGC
>CAYNDE010000158.1:0-4372 GCA_964395535.1 uncultured Pirellulales bacterium | reverse complement strand
GCCCCTGCGATATAATCCAGCCCCACAGGCCCTATCGCCGGCTGCATCATATTCGTATTTATCAAAGTCAACACTGCTTAATTTCTCCCTCCTGCCAAACGACACAGAATTATCCCAAGCTCGTACAGCATATACATTGGTATCGCAAGTGTAATCTGGCTTACCACATCAGGCGGTGTCGCTATCGCCGCTATTATTACAATGGCAAGTATAACGTACTTGCGTGCGCCTTTGAGTGCTGAAAGAGAAACCAAACCGCTCCTGTTCAAAAAAAATATCGCTGTAGGTGTCTGAAATGCGGCACCGAAGACAAGCATCAGGCTCGTTACAAAATTTATATAGTTCTTGAAAGTGATATTTGTATTCAGCCCGAGCCAGTCGTTGACCTTTACCAGCCAGCCGATTGAAATGGGTGCCACCAGGAAAAGAAAAAACAGGGCACCCCCAATGAATAACGCCGCTGAAAAAGGTACTGCTATATGTACATACCGCTTCTCGTGCTCATATAGGCCCGCTGCTACAAACATCCATATTTGATAGAATACCCACGGTGATGATACAACTAATCCTGCAATCAAGGCTATCTTTACATAGCTGACGAATCCCTCTGTCAGCGAAAGTGCCTGAAGCGCTTTGTCGCCCATCAGGTTTGTATAAGGCTTTTGCAGAAAGATTATTAAGTATCGGCTGAACCACAAACTTATAACTGTGCAGATAACAATCCCTAAAATCGCAAGAATCAATCGTGCCCGAAGCTCTTCAAGATGGTCACCCAAAGTCATTGTACTGGAAAGAGGGTCGTTTTTCTTCTTGTTATCGCCCATTTTGATATGCAGAATTCACCCCCGCTCTTGCCTTCGACAAGAAGACGCGGGGACTGGACCTCTAATCGGTCTTATCAGTGTCATCCGGTACGCTTGTATCCTTTGTTTCTTTGACTACATCGTCCTTGATTTGCTTTACATCTTCTTCGATTTCGTCTTTGGTCTCTTTGGCTTCGTTAAGGCCTTTTTTGAATTCGGTCAGACTTCTGCCTATGCTTCTTGCAATTTCCGGAAGCCGCCTGCCGAATATCAACAGTGCCACGATAAGAATTACGATAATTTCCAACGGCCCCGGCGTCCAGAAAGCCAGGCATCGAATATAATCAGTCATATCAGTCTCCTTATTTGTACCACGGGCTTCCAGCCCGTGGTATTATCATTATATCAGCCCGAAAACAAGCCTGTCAACAAGCTTTATCGCCAGCTCTTATGCGTTTTGATAAAAGCCCGCAATTGACAAAACACAAAAAACTAATTAAAATCCCAATGTTTTAGTTTGGCTTAATGAACTATAATACTATGGAGCCTGTAATGGCACAGACTCGTGGTAAAACTCCACGCTATGAATCAGTTATCAGCCTTTTTTTATTAGCCGTCCTATTTATTATCGGTCTTTCTGTTGTCATACCACAATTCAATCTCGAAACTTCTTCAACTATTGTTGCCTCTGCCGAACCGAGAAGTCTCGATAACCTTCTTTCCTCAATTGTCCCTGCCGGCTTCGAGCCGCTTTCCGAAATCGCCGTCTATAATGCTGAAAACCTCTATGAAAAGATTAACGGCAAGGCCCCGTTTTACGTCGATTCCGGCTTTGAAATGCTCCTGACGAACTGGCTGAAAAATCAGACAGATAACGAGCTGATGTTTGAGTTTTATGTGTATGATATGGCCGAGCCCGCTAATGCTTTCAGCGTTTTCAGCATCCAGAAAAGGCCGGACGCCTCACCAATGTCTGGTTTCGAAGTCAACTTCGGTTACAGAACTGAAAACGCAATCCTTTTCGTCAAGGGCAGATACTATATCGAGCTCATCGGCTCCGCCAAATCAGAGCCCCTTTTCAACGCGATGACCGAATTCGCAAAAAAGCTCTCCGCAGCTCTGCCCGACCAGAGACAATTTTCTTTCCCAAACCAGCTAATCGCTGCAAAAGATAACTTAATACCGGGCAGTATCAAATTTTATACCGGCAACGCACTCGGCTTCGATGGTTTCGATAACACTTTCACAGCCGTTTATAAAATCGACAGTTCGAATGTTACTATTTTCTTGAGCCAGCGGCCAGACGAGAAAAACGCTGAACAATTGGTTCGCGATTATTGTAAATTCCTTATAGAAACCGGAGCAGAAGAAAAATCAGCCGATATCAGTATCAATAAAGCAAGAGTCCTCGATTTCTACGGTACAATCGAGCTCGTCTTTAATAAAGGCCCCATCGTGGCTGGTATCCACGAAGCTGAAGATATCGAGACCGCCGTCAAACTTGCTCCGCTGCTGAATGATATTCTAAAATCCGATACTGAAAAATGAACGAGCAAAACGAGCAACAACTAAACCGAAGAAAGTTTCTCGCAAGAGCTGCCAAAGCTGGCCTGTCCGTCGCTGCCGCAGGATTCATCGCTAAAACTCTCTACGACAAGCAAGGTCCCTCCGCTCAACCGCCCTCACAGCTTGTAACCATACCCGATTTCTCCATCCCTGCTGTACAGGGTCAAACTATCAGTATTGTCAAAGGCCCTGACAGGGTGAAAACCATTGATAAAGCGATTGATTTGCTCGGCGGAATAGAAAGATTTGTAAAACCTGATGAAACCGTCGTCATAAAGCCCAACGTCGCTTTTACTTCCGTACCCGCCCTCGGCGCTACTACAAACCCTGACCTCATCGCCGAAGTTGTACGGCTCTGTTTCAGCAGGGCTCAGGCAAAGCGGGTTTACGTTACTGATAACCCCATAAACAACCCTGCGAGCTGTTTTACAATAAGCCAAATCGGCAAAGCCGCCGCCGAAGCCGGTGCAGAAGTCATCTTGCCAAAGACGAACCTGTTCAGACCGACAACGCTTCAGAAATCCAAATACATCAAAAATTGGCCTGTCCTTTACGGACCGCTCGCCAAGGCTGACAAGCTCATCGGGATTGCACCGGTAAAAAGTCACAGCAGGGCAGCCGCTTCGATGTCTATGAAAAACTTTTACGGCCTGCTCGGCGGCAGACGCAATATTTTTCATCAGGACATTAACACAATCATCGCTGAGCTTGTTATGCTAATAAAGCCGACCCTTGTCATACTCGACGGAACCGAGACTATGGTAACTAACGGCCCGACCGGCGGCTCGTTCTCCGATTTGAAAAGAACCGATACCATCATCGCAAGCTGTGACCCCGTCGCCGCGGACTCTTTCGGCTGCTCACTGCTTGGCTTCAAGCCCGCTGACCTGCCCTATCTTGCAAAAGCACAGTCAGCCGGCGCAGGAACTGCCGATTACCAGTCTCTGAAACCAATTATCGCAAATGTAACCTGAAAGCTGTATTTTTATGAAAATCGTAACGGTAAGAAGAATAAGTCAGATTTTCTTTTTCACACTGTTCGTCTGGTTCTGCATTGTCACTACTTACGGCGGCAAATTCTGGCAATTACGAAGCTGGCCTGTAAATCTGTTCCTCAGCCTCGACCCGCTCGTGGCCCTCGGCACAATCCTCACCACCCATTCTCTTTATTGGCCGCTGCTGTGGGCTTTGCTGACCGTAATCCTGACAATTATTTTCGGCAGGTTCTTTTGTAGCTGGCTCTGTCCTTTCGGCTCAATACATCACTTCTTCGGCTATCTCGGCTCCCGCAGAAAAACCGCCGCACAGAAAATAAAGCTCAATAGATACCGAAAGGCCCAGTCGATAAAATATTTCATCTTGGTCGCACTGCTCATTATGGCCGTTTTTCCCTCGCTGGCTGCGACTTTACAGACCGGCCTGCTTGACCCAATCCCCCTGGTAACACGCTCGTTTAATCTCATCCTGCTGCCGCTCGCCGACGCCTCAGCCAATCTTCTCTCGGTTACTGGGCGATTTTATGAAACTACTTTTGTTATCTTCGCAATCTTTCTTGCTGCTGTCTTACTCAACTTTGTAATCCCGCGATTCTACTGTCGCTTTATATGTCCCCTCGGTGCTCTTTTCGCCGTTTTAAGCCGCTTTTCAATCTGGCGTATCGGAAAGAACACAAAAACCTGCTCGAACTGCAAATTCTGCGAGCAGCATTGTGAAGGCGCCTGTGAGCCTTCAGCAAATATAAAAATTTCAGAATGTGTCCTTTGTTTTAATTGCCGTCAGGACTGCAAAACGAAGGACAATGTAATCCGCTATCAGACAAAACCTTCACTTGCAGGTGAAGTTACTAATCCCGATATCTCGAGGCGAGGCTTTGTATTGTCACTCGCCTCGGGCCTTCTCGCTGTTCCTGCGGTAAGGCTCGCCGGTAGAATCAAAGCCAACTGGCCTCATAAATTAATCCGTCCGCCCGGCTCACTGGCTGAGCCTGAATTCCTCAAACGCTG
>CAYNDE010000157.1:0-4378 GCA_964395535.1 uncultured Pirellulales bacterium | reverse complement strand
TTTTTATTGATAAATCGGCCTTAATTTGTATAATACCTTTGTGTGTTAGCAAACACCATGTCCTTCGTAGTCCGAAGGACGAAGAAGGAACGTAACGCGGAGACCCGCAAGTCTCAGAACAGCAGTTCACGTCAAAATTTAGTTCTTTTATACAAAGGATTTATAAATGTATAACAATTTACCAATCCTGAGTTCGACTTTGTTTAGCCCCGCCATTTACTGGCGGGGTTGCATCCAGCATCAACTATCTAATTCACTAATGAACCAATTAAACAATCTTATAGTACCTCTACATCTGTCGAGAGACCTCTACAAATCAAACCTTTTTTTGCAAAACGAACCCAATTCACCAGGTGTCCATGATGACATTAGTTCTTATTTTACAAGGAGATACAAAAATTATGTGCTTAAAAGCACTCCCAAAAACGAACCCAAACGAACCCAAAACGAACCCAATTTTAGCTCAAAAATGGCTTTGTTTCCCCCCAAATTGGCTTTGTTTTACAATGAAATATTCGCATTCGCGAATAAGTTTAATCTCTCCGCTGGCTTACAAAGTAAGAATGCAGAGCATTCTTGTGGACTAAGGCTTTGTCGGTTGATTATTAACTTTTATTCGCTGACTTACAGATATAAGCAATGTAATTGCTTATGTGGTCGAATAGAAATCTTCGTTGAAAGCTCGCTTTCTTTAGAAGGTTTTTATGAGAACACTAAAGTCAGCGAAATAAATCCGTGTCAATCCGTGAAATCCGTGGTTGATTTTTTATACGAGCATCGAGTATCAAGTATCGAGTATCCCTACAGGTTATACTCTTTGATTTTTCGATATAGTGTTCTTTCGCCGATGCCGAGGATTTTGGCGGCCTTTTTGCGGTTATTGTTTGTCCGATTAAGGGTAGCTATAATCGCCTGCTTACTGATTTTCGAGATAAGCAGCAATAACAGAAGCAGCAACCTCGTGGCCGACAGGAGTCCAGTGCTGGTCGTAAGTAAAATAACACTGCTGCGATTTCAGGATTTGCTCTTGAAGCGGCTGAGTCAGGCTGATGAATTCTATGGACTCGCTGAGACAGAATTGCTGCGTTGCCGATTCGATAACGGGCAGCCTTTGCAATATTAGCTTTTTGAGCTCGCCAGGCAGAGGTAAATCTTTCACTCTTAGAGACAAAAAGGCGTGCAAAAGCTGCGGTGACAAGCTCTCGGCAGCAATCGGTAAAAGCACGTTTGGCTTGTCAGGTGCATAGACAACTATCAGCCTTATATTGCTGTCGTCACATAATTTTTTCATCTGCCGGAGGACTTCAAATGTCTGTTTGCATCCGTCAGAATCAAGAAAATCCTGCTCTCGAATATAATGTGCGGCCAGGGCTTTTACTTTAAAAGTATAATATTTCGGATTGTCGGCAGGCAGCGACAGAGGCATCAGTGAAACGGGATAGAGGGAATGCTTCGGTGTCAAAGATTTGCGTGCGGCTGGGCCTTTTCTGCGATTGCAATTTATCGGGCCGAAGACGTCAATAAAAAATTTCTTTATCGAAAGCCTCAGCGGAGAACTATCATAAAAATACTTCAAGGTTAAACGACTTTCCTTGCGGGGATCGAAGTTGGAGGCTCTGAAGTCGTTACCTTCGTATAACATACAGACAATCGTCTTAGGTGACAAATCGATTGCAAATTTTTTTAATGTTTCAAGCATCGTAACGGGACTGCCGCCTGAGATGCCGAGATTATAAACGGTTTTACCTGTCTCTTTTGCCAAGAGGGGTAGCCAGCACTGCTCATCCGACAGGCCTGAGCCTTCGACAAACGAATCGCCGATAGTTATTATGTCATATTCTGCAAGGTCTGTTTTGTTGCGAAAACCCCTGCTGTCAATCGTCATAATGTAATTGTTATCAGCAAAACCATCGGGAGCAAAGGGGTATGTAAAAGCCGTGGGCGGCTGGTCTGTGAATACGCCCCTGATTACCCTGTTCGGCGTGCGGTGATAATAGGTTTTTTTAGATACATAAAACTGACCCTGGCTAATACGCAAAACAATGTCAACAAGAATGATGCATAATATTATGGAAAGAGTAACTGCGATAAATTTGAATGTACCCTGCCTTCTGTGCGGCTTTTTTTTGGACCAGATTCCCTTGATGACAAAAAAACTTATAACGGCCAAAATAATCAGAGTAGTAAATTTACCAACGGTATATCTGCCAAGCAGGATGTCCCTTTGCTGTGCGACGTTGTATGCCAGGTCCGAAGGAATTAACCAGAAAAGGAAATTAATGAATATAACAACAATCGTCGCCGTCCAGCGGAAAGCAGCCTTTTTCATAGCTTGCTCCCAAAAGAGAAATTTCCCGCTATTATAAATCAAAACAGAGGATAAATAAAAGGCGCCAGCGCGGTGCCGCCAAGCAAGACAAGCAAGCCCAGAATTAAAAGAGTAATAATGATTGGCAAAAGCCACCATTTTTTGTTGTGTTTGAGAAAAAAGAAGAACTCTGAAACGATATTGCTTCGCCTTTTTCCTGCAAGCTGCTCAAATTGCTCCTTTTGTTTTGGCTGTATCTGCGCAGACGACACGGAAATCTCCTTACCTAAAATTGTCTAAAATACCTTTCATAACTGTCGCATTGCTTATGAGCAATCCAGTAGGTCTGCTTATCTTTGTCGAAGCTGCGTTTAAGCACATCGCGACCCGCAATTCGAAATAATAACGCCAGCGGCGTAATTATCACAAGATAAAAAGCGGTCATAAGCAAAAAACTTATCGTCAGGCCAATAGGAAGGCCTAAAAACATAAGGCCGAGATAAAAAAGCCGAGTCAGGCGATAAGAAAACAGGCTTGAGAGAAAGATTATAATGCCAATGAACAGCGGAACAGCAGATAAGGTAAACGCTACTTTCTTATACAGCAGCAGAAAAGCAAAGATAAGAGAGCAGGCAACAAGCGCAATAATACCAAAGCTTCGCAGCTGCTTTTTCTCCGGTCTGAAATTTATCTCTATAAGTGACATTTCAATATCCCTCAATCAAGGTGAAACTGCGCGATGTAATCATCAATCTCGTGCCGTTTTGCCTGCGGCTGGTCATTTTTGAAAAGCATAAAATTCTCCAGTACAAGCACGTCCATATTGGTGGCCATAAAGCACCTGTAGGCGTGTTCGGGAGTGCAGACTATGGGTTCGCCCCTGATGTTAAAGCTGGTGTTAATGATTACGGGACAGCCGGTCTTCTGTTTGAAAATCTTCATCAAGCGATATAGTCTCGGATGCCTGTCTTGGTCAACAGTCTGCAGGCGCGCAGAATAATCGACATGCGTAATGGCAGGTATAAGACTTCGTTTTACCTTTAGCTTTTCCAGACCTTTGAGCTTGTCGACAGGGATATTAACCGGCAGGCGCTTTTGCTTTTTGATGTCAGCAACAAGAAGCATATAAGGGCTTTGAAGCCGGCCATCCACATCGAAATATTCCGCTGCATCCTCCAAGAGCACACAGGGAGCAAAAGGCCTGAATGACTCGCGAAATTTAATCTTGCGATTCATAAGCGACTGCATCGTTTCACTTCGAGCATCGCCGATGATGCTTCGATTGCCGAGCGCTCGAGGTCCGAATTCCATTCGTCCCTGAAACAGGCCTATGACTTTTTGCTGACTAATAAGCTCTGCGATTTTATTAAAAAGCTCGTCCTGATTTTCGTATAAATGATACTTCGCACCGACAGAATCAAGGAAACTTTGAATTTGAGTATCAGAAAAATCCGGTCCAAGCAATGAACCGTCCTGGCTATCAAGACTATCTACTTTTCTTTCGTTTTCCAAGAGCTGATACCAGACAAACAGAGCCGCACCGAGTGCACCGCCGGCATCGCCTGCTGCGGGCTGAATCCAAATATTTTTAAAAGGCCCCTGTCGGAGGATTCGGCCGTTACCGACACAGTTCAGCGCTACACCGCCGGCAAGAACAAGGTTCTCAATTTTTGTCTGTTCATAAAGATGATTTGCGGCACGAAGCATAACCTCTTCAGTAACTTTCTGGATTGATGCGGCAATATCCATTTCCCTCTCGGTAAGGGGTGACTCGGGCCTGCGAGCCGGGCCGGAAAACAATTTTTCGAATTTCGAATTTATCATTACCATTTTGTGACAGTAAGGGAAATATAACATATTCAATCTAAAGGAACCGTCCTCTTTGAGGTCCAAAAGCTCATTCATTATCAGGTCATAATATTTCGGCTCACCATAAGGGGCGAGTCCCATCATTTTGTATTCGCCGGAATTGACTTTGAAGCCTGTAAAATACGTAAAAGCGGAGTAAAGAAGGCCGAGCGAATGAGGAAACTGCAGGGTATGCGTGATTTCAATTTTGTTTTTTCTTCC
>CAYNDE010000156.1:0-4402 GCA_964395535.1 uncultured Pirellulales bacterium | reverse complement strand
GAATTGCTTTACGACCAGCCGTATGAAGATAATAAGCGAATAAGGGTAACGGGGCCTTTTACGGTGGAGAGTTTGTCGCCGCATCGAACGATAAGTTTTGAGGACAAAAAGGGATTGATGCGGCCGAATGAGCTTGGCTTTGCGACGAAGATGTTAGGTGCGGGGCAATTCGGCAATATCATAATCGAAAATCTTAAAAAGGCCGGTGTCCAAAATACAATCAAGAACGAACGATTAAAATTTGATAGGCTGGAGACTCATCCAGGTGTGTGGATTCATGCAGAAGGAGAATATACGGAAAAAGACGGTAAGAGCCGACGTGTAGCTGTCTGTATCGGGCCGGAGCACGGAACGGTTGGGCCTGATTTAGTCAAGGAAGCGGCCAAAGAGGCTGTGCAGGGGATTGGTTATGATTTGCTGTTAGTTTGCGGATTTGCGTTTGACCCGCACGTCAACGAAGAGGCGAAGCGATACGGCAAATTAACGGTTCTGCCAACGAGGATAAACGCGGATTTGCAGATGGGTGATGAGTTTTTGAAAAAGACCGGGGCGGGGAATCTGTTTATGGTGTTCGGCGAGCCGGACCTTGAGGTTAAAAAGACCAAGGACGACAAGATTCAGGTTGAAATTAAGGGATTAGATATATACGACCCCACAACCGGCGAAATCCGCAACAATTCAACGGAAGATATAGCATGCTGGTTTATCGATACGAACTACAATGGCGAGAGTTTCTTCGTCCGGCATGCTTATTTCACAGGAGCAGACAATCCTTACGACAAGCTCAAGCGGGCATTGCGAGCCGAGATAAACGAGCAGGCGTGGTCGATGTTATATTCGACGAAAAGCAGGCCCTTCGAGCCGCCTGAAACAGGCAGAATCGCCGTCAAGGTAATAAACCACTACGGCGACGAAGTTCTGAAAGTGTATGACGTGAAAACTCCAGGCCAATAAAATAGAAAAATACTCTTAGTTCTTTTAGTGTATAGACAGGTAAAGCTGTGGAATATGATATTTTTATAAGAGAGTGGTTTAAAAGGGCAGAAAGAACAAAACAACCTGTTGACGATGCAGATCGGTTTATCTCTCTCTGGATCGCATTCAATGGTTGGCTCAAAAAAGAGTACGGAGAGAACACCAAAGACACGGAAATGATCAAAAAGGCTAAAAAGAATAAAACCTTAAAAGAAAAATTCGGGAAATTATATGCCAGTAATAAAATTTTTGTAAAAAATCTGGAGAAACTGATGGGATATAGAGTTGTAGATATGCGTGATCCTACAAACGAACAAAAAGAAAAAAGATGTACAGGTGATTTCGAAAGTTATTTAGATACAATTTATCAAATCAGATGCAACTTGTTTCATGGCAGAAAAAATTATGAGGAAAGTAAGAAGGATCGGGAGTTGGTTACGCTGGCCTTAAAACTATTGCGTCCTTTGTTTAAAAGCTTCTTGGAAAACACGGCATAATTTGAAAATTATATTCAACAACGCCCACGGCGGCTGGCCAATAAATTAAGACGATAATCTTAAGTTTGTTGGAGGCGAACAAATGGAATATTTAACAGATGGTATATTAGAAAGAGCTATTCGGTCGCAGAGGAGGCGTACTTTTGACACTCACGACATTTGTTCTACTTTGATGACCGGTTTTGCCAGAGCCGCCTTTTAGGGCGTTTAGTTTGGCCAGCACTTTGTCTTTAGTCGGTTCCAGCACGCAATCCAGACGCCGCAGAACAGTGAGAGGCAGCATTACGTCCCTGTACTGGTTTGGCTTATACGGCCCGCGAAGCAAGTCAGCCTATACCGCTGATTGTAGTTAATCTTTTAGGGGCATTGAAAGCCCATATAAGGCCGAATGATAACGACAGGGTGTTTTTATCCTTTGGCAGGTGGATTAACACAGCAGGGCTTATCAGAGATGATTTAGCAGTAGCAGGAATTGAACCAACAGACAAAGACGGAAACGAAATCTGCTTTCACAGCTTGCGGAACAGCTATATATCATTCCTTGCGAATAGCGAGACCCCTGCAAAAGTTATTCAGAAACTTGCAAGGCATTCAGACCCCCGTTTGACGTTTAACACATACGCAAGAACCTTTGAGGAAGCGGAGCAAAAGGCGATGAATTTTCTGCCGAACTTTGGAGATTTTGTCTTGTCCACCAGCTTGGACACTAACTGCAGAAAACAGGAGATTTTGGTAGACATGCTTGGACACAAAAATGCACAAGACACACCAAGAAACGCTATTTTTGCGTCAGAAACAATAGCCCCAAGGGGATTCGAACCCCTGTTGCCGGGTTGAAAACCCGGTGTCCTAGACCTGCCTAGACGATGGGGCCAATGTTAGTTGTTAGTATTTAGCCCACAAAATAAATATTTAGTTTTTGATAAAGAACTATTCGAGACTAATTGCCTCAACCGGACAGGCATCGACGCAGACGCCGCAATCGATGCACAGCTCCTTGTCAACTACTGCCTTTCCGTCTTCCATCTTTATTGCATCGCTGGGGCACTCGGGTACGCAAGATTCACAGCCGGTGCATTTTTTCTTATCTACTTTTGCTGGCATTTATTGTTCCCTTTCAAAAAGACTAATAATTTACAGTCGAACCTCAAGATATTACAAGATTGTCATTATTTTACAATACTAATTTTCCGGGAATTGCGATGATGCTGAGAAAATATTTGAGGCCTTCTATTTTGCTGCTGTTGTCCGTCGGTAGTTTAAAATGCGATATTAGTGTCTGTCTGATTTGGCTCGGTGAGGTCGGGTGGCAGGACAGGCTTAGGTTCACGTTGCGTTTCAGGTGCCGTGCCTCCGAGAGCAATAGCCATTTCTCTAACCCGCGGGTTTAAATCGTATCTTGCCATCCTGTCGAGGATTTTGCCGAAGTTGTATCCATTTTTTTCGAGCTGATACAGTGCCATCAACCTAACAGGCCAGGCGGAGTCGTTCAGGTTTTCGGCAACATCGTTTGTTAGTCTGCTGTCCAGCGTCAGGCTGGCCATAGCCGCCATCGTTTGTATTTTTACGTTCCAGTTATAATCCTTCAGACATTTGTGCAAGGCAGATTTTAATGCAGCCGGCATCCAGTCTGCGTACAAAAATTGATAGCTGGTTCTGCCTTTGAACATATCCTGCTGCTCGGCCAGCAGAGCGGCAAAAAGCTTTGCAGTGCTGACTTTTTGTCCCTGGCTTCCTCCTGAAAGAGAGTTTATTCGATACCGCAGATATGAAGAAGATATTTTCTCTGCTGTTCTGGTAGCCCGGTATTCTATCGGTTCTATATCCGCGAGCCTGTTTGCTACTTTTTTATTTTCTGTTATGACAGGGTCGAGGTAAAATGTGAATAATATTCCTAACGTGGCCTGTGGATGGTCGGTAAGTATCCGTCTCAGCTCGCCGATGTTAAGATTTAGCGGAATCTGCAGGCTTTTTCCCGACTCAATCGGTTCGGTGGGCTGGTATTTGAAACTGAGCAGGTCTGGTATATCTTTGTTTATATCACCTCTGATTTTGGCGTCGACTCTGATATTGCCGCTGAACAAACCGTCATCGGAGATGATGAGCGGTTCTTTGGAATTGTTTTTAATTGTCAGTAACGCTCCGAAATCCTTGTTGTAGGGAAACTGGGTACCGCGAAGGTTCGCCTCGATTGATATTATTTTATCAGGCGGTATAAATTTTGGAACGAAGGGGCGGTCAACGTTTCTTGCCAGCGCTGTCTCAATTGCCTCCGTATTAAGCTGGGGTGTGTATTCTTCTCCCAGTTCGGACAGTTTTTGTTTGGCGATTTCAGCTTCAAATGAGCCGGCATCTTTTTCGATGGCCTCTTTAAGAGTTTGGATTGCCTGCTCTTTTTGGTCTTGTAAAATCAGGGCCTGTGCCAGTGCCAGATTGGCTACCTGGTTTAGCTGAAATTTTTGCGCAATTTCTTCAGCTTGTTCTGTCTGTTTGTTCATCACAAGTGAATATGCCAGAAGGCCGTTTGTTGTCGGCGAATTTGGCTCGATTGCATGAGCCTTTGTTGCCCACAGAAGTGCCTGGTTTGCATCCTCTCTGGCGAAACAATAGAACCAGGCGAGGCTGCTGCACGTCTCGATTTTCGGGGTCTGCGATTGTCCGGATGTTTCGTTGAGGTAATTTGCTTTTGCGTTTATCTCAGCATCTTTAAATATTTTCTCAGCCTGCTCAAAGTCAGTCGTTTTCAAAAGCGCTTTTGCAGCAATGGCTCTTAGGATTAAGTTAAAGCCGCTTTCTTTCTCAACTTCGTCGGCGATTTGCAGGCACTTATACCGGCTTGTTTTTGTGTTATATGCGCTGATTGACCACGGCAGATAAATATAGGAAGGCAGTTTCTGTGATGGATAAAGATAACGATACAACTGTGAGCA
>CAYNDE010000155.1:0-4408 GCA_964395535.1 uncultured Pirellulales bacterium | reverse complement strand
GGCAAACCTGAAATTTCAAGGACAAACAACAAGCTGCAATACATATTTCTTAACGGAAGGTTCATTCGAGACAAATTTATCTCGCACGCTATCAGGGAGGCGTATCGCGGCTGTATCGAAGAGAACAGGTTCGGCGTTATTTTTCTCTTTATACAGATGCCGTACGACGAATATGATGTGAACGTTCACCCGACGAAAATCGAGGTTCGGTTCTTCAATTCAAACCTGATTCATTCACAGATTCTTGCTGTTATTCGAGAAAAACTTTTGGCTGCGGATGTCGGTGTCAGTGCCAAGATGCCGTCCGGTGAGGTTAAGGGAAAACAAATCAATGAAGCTATAGCGGAATTTTTTAAAAAACACCGGCCTATCCATACCCAGCAACAAATTGGCTTTCAGGGAGCAGAAGCAGCCAGGAAATATAAAAGCGAATACCGGCCGAGCACAGAATACGAACGACAAGCGCCGCAAAAAAGAAACTTTATTCAGATTCACGATTCCTTTATCGTTACCGAAACCGAGGAGGGCTTCTGTATCATCGACCAGCATGCCCTGCACGAGAGAATTATGTACGAGAATTTGTGCAGAAGGATAAAGGCGGGCAAGCTCGAATCACAAAAACTTCTTTTGCCGGAAAGTTTTGAGCTGACGGCCGGCGAAGCTGAAGCAATCAAAAACAATAGCGAGCTGATTGAAAAATTAGGTATTGAGCTTGTCGATTTCGGGCCGAGAACTATGGCAATACAGGCATTTTCCGTAATGCTCGCCAAGGCCTCGGCAGTTGAATTTTTAAAAGACTTAGTGGGACTATTAACAGACAAATCCAAAACTGAAAACGGCGAAAAACTGCTTGACGAGGTACTGAATATGGCAGCGTGCAAGGCTGCCATTAAAGCAGGCCAAAGGCTCAGTGACGGCGAGATAGCACAACTGCTGGCCGACAAAGATACGCTGGAAAGAGCGGGCCGATGCCCCCACGGCAGGCCGACAATGATAAAATTCTCGAAAGCCGAGCTTGAAAAACAATTCAAGAGGACATAATGAAGAAGTGGCTGTATTTATTGTCGGCGGTTATCATATGGGTGATTATCGGCTTTTTGATATTTGACTTTCTGCCGGCTCAAAGCCGGCCAGCGGCCAGAACAAAACAGGAGATTTCCAGAATAATATCCACAGCACCCAATATTACTGAAATACTTTTTGCGCTGGGTCTGGAGGAAAAAATTGCAGGAGTTACCTCGGACAGCACATACCCGGCGTCTGCTGCACGAAAACCAAATATTGGTAATTTTTGGCAGCCGGACATAGAAGCAATCATAGCCGCCAAACCCGACCTTGTGGTGACACTCGGCTTTCCGCTTTATCCGCAGCAGCAGAATCTTGCCGACAGATTAAGGCGTTTTGGGTACAATAGTCTGACGGTTTTTCATACTGAAAATCTGAGTGACCTCTTTGATACTATTGAAAAAATCGGCACTGTCACCCAAAGACAACAACAGGCAAATGATTTAGCGGCTGACATAAAACAAAAACTTGAACGTATCGAGGTTTTAGTCGCTGAAAAGGAAAATGTGCGCGTATTGTATGTTGTGCAGAGAAATCCTTTACGGGTGGCTGGAAGGAATACTTTCATTAATGAAATGATTGAGCTTGCCGGCGGGGAGAACGCCATCGGGGCGACAATTCAGAAATACCCCCCTATCAGCACCGAACAGCTCATTACGTGCAACACGGATGTTATAATCGAACCGACAATGGGACAGGAAAAATCGGAGCTTCTGGAACAAAGCGGCCTGCAATACTGGAGCAGATTTGAAAATGTTCCTGCGGTAAAAAACAAACGGATTTACATTGTGGCTGACGACGCTATTTCCCAACTCGGGCCCCGAGTCGCTGAAGGTGTGGAGACAATCGCACGCTGCCTGAAACCCAAGCTTTTCGAGAAATAATAATAATGGCACAATTGCTGACAAAGAAAAAACTGTTTTTTCAAATCATACTTGCAGTTGTGGTGCTGATATTGGTTGTGCTTTGCTGTTCGTTAATAGGAACGAAACAAATTTCGTTAAGAACGGTTTTCGCTCTTACCGAGCAGCCAAATACAATAAATCCCGACTACGAAATATTTTTCCACGTTCGTCTGCCGAGAATATTTTTAGCCTGTATTGTCGGTGCTGCACTTGCGTGCAGCGGCGTTGTCTTTCAAGCGATACTTCGAAATCCTCTTGCCGACCCATACATCCTCGGAATCTCCAGCGGGGCCGGGCTTGGAACAATAATCGCTATTATAAGCGGTTTGAGCCTTGGCATACTGGGAAACTCGCCGATCGCTATTTTTGCCTTTATAGGGGCAATGGGGACTATCTGGCTTGTGTGGTTTATCGGCAGATTAGCAGGTAAGTCGAATGTCACCGGCTTATTGCTTGCCGGTGTCGTGGTTAATGCCTTTTTTTCTGCGGTAATTATGTTTTTGACGTCGATAGCAAAAAGCCAGCAAATCTATGCCACGATATTCTGGCTGATGGGCAATATAACCGAAGAAAGAATCTTTGTGCTTTGGATGTCAGCGGGATTGACAACATCCGGCATCGTCGCTTTGTTTTACATAAGCCCGCAATTAAACGCTCTGAGCTTTGGCACCGATGACGCCCGCTCTATGGGCATAGATACATCCAGGACACAATTGATTGGTTTTGCCGTCGCCGCACTTATAACATCGATAGCGGTCTGCCTGAGCGGGCTAATCGGCTTTGTGGGACTGATAGTACCGCACGGTGTCAGGCTGGTATTCGGGCCTGACCACCGTCGATTGATTCCGCTGAGCGCTATAACCGGCGCGATATTCCTGGCGGCGGCTGATACTTTAGCTCGCACTATTGTCGCTCCTGCGCAGCTTCCGGTAGGTATAGTTACCGCTATCGCGGGCGGTCCGTTCTTTTTATTGCTGTTAATCAGATATACGCGCAAAATCGGCTGGATAAATAAATGAAATTAATAGAGGTTAAAAACTTAAGTTTCAGCTATTCAGAGACAGAGGTTCTGCGAGACGTCAGTTTCGAGGTCGAGGGAGGAGCGTTTTTGGCTATAGTCGGCCCCAACGGAGCAGGCAAAAGCACATTGATTAATCTTCTGTGTGGTTTGCTTAAAAGCGATTCAGGTATTATCAAAATCGATGGAAAGCCTATCGGGTCATATTCCACAAAGGCATTATCTGCAAAAATAGCGGTTGTGAGACAGGAATTTACGCCTGTATTTGGTTTTTCCGTGGTTGAGACGGTTATGATGTCAAGGACAACCCATTACGGCCAGCTCGGATTCGAAACAGAAACCGACAGGCAGATAGTCAATGAAGCATTACAGGTAACCGATACCGACCGTTTTGCATCTCGTTTGCTGTCAAATTTAAGCGGGGGCGAAAGGCAGCGGGTCTTTATCGCCAGAGCCTTCGCCCAGGACACTCCAATCCTGCTTCTCGATGAGCCGACAAGCTTTCTTGATTACAAACATCAGGTGGGTATCTACGACCTGCTGAAAAAAGCCCAAAACGAAAGACAAAAAACCATATTGACCGTAACACACGATATTAATCTGGCAGCACAATATGCGGATATCGCCCTGCTAATCGCTTCGGATAACAGCTACGTGTATGGACCGACGATGGAGGTTTTCAGCCAGAAGCAAATCGAGAAATTCTTCGATACGAAGATATTCACAGCCGATATCGGGCAAGGCAAATTTTTCCTGCCCCTTGGAAAATTAGCAAAAGACGCGGGAGCGGTACAAAACGAACAATAAAAGGCAAAGGCAGAATACTTCAAAACTTCAACAATCATAACTTCCTTTCAGAGAGCAAGTTACATCAATTTCGATAATTTGATTTGATTTTCTCAAGTCATTTCAATATACTGCCGAGTTCTGATATGGCCTTTTTTTAAGCAAAAAAGCCCTTTCACAGCATAGAAAAGTATGGTAAGATTCGGAGTTCTTTAGACAACAACTTCTATGAGATATAAAGGAAAGGTAACGAAGTGGCACAGAAACGCAGCAAAAAGAAAGAGTTAAAAAAAGCAGACACAACCGAAATTAGAAAGAGCAATCTCAGCGGTAAAGAGCTTGAGAAGTTCAAAGAAATGCTGCTGGAAAAACGCCGTGAGATATTCCAGAGTGTATATGAAATGGAGGACGAGACACTGAGAAAATCCCGTCTGGATGCGACCGGTGACCTTTCGAGTATGCCTATCCATATGGCTGACCTCGGCTCGGACAATTACGAGCAGGAATTTGCACTCGAATTGATGGACGGTGAAAGAAAACTACTGAGAGAAATCGACGAGGCTCTTACGCGTATTGAAGAGGGAACTTACGGTATCTGCGAGGGTCTGAATAAACCAATACCCAAATCAAGACT
>CAYNDE010000154.1:0-4438 GCA_964395535.1 uncultured Pirellulales bacterium | reverse complement strand
AAAATCTGCAAGACCGCCCGAACCATAGCCGACCTGGCCGATTGCGAAAAAATCGCACCCGAACATATCGCAGAGGCTATCAGCTACCGTAAATTAGACAGAAAATTATGAAAGTTCTACATCAGAGAAATGACAACAGCAAAGACTCTCAATGTTTCTTAAATCTTCTGTTTGAATTTCTTAACAACATAAACACCGAACCGAAACCCAGCAGAAAAACAGTAGCCGGTTCAGGTGCCGAAACTAACAGCTCGAAAGAATCCAGTCTTCCCCAATTATGAGGAAACTGGTCAACAATATGCAATCGCCACTCGCCAAAAATACTCTCGCCATCGAACACACTCAGGCTATCTCTCGGCCTGAATCGGCCGGTAAAAGGAGCTTCGCCCTCCTCTATTGGTACAAGGGCTTCATCATCAAATATTGTATCGATATAATTAGGGCCTTCAAAAAAATCATCTAATCCATACATATTCAAACAAACGGGTGTTCCTGAGGGATTTATCAAAACAACCTGCAAATCAAAAACATTGCTGTGGCTTATATTAACCTTAACATTCAGGTCGGAGATAATATAATCGTCCTGAATATCTATAATTGCGTCAGCCATCTTCCCGTAGTTTTCGCCCGGCTCTTCCGGAATTCGAAGGTCAAAATCACCCCCATAGATATGAATATGCACCGCATAAACAGGGCAAATCCAACCTGTCGCTGCAATAATAAATGCAGAAACACAATAAAAAATATTGCGAGCACCCATCATTAATAAACTAAAAAAACAGCTGCTGTTAATTAGGTAAATTCACCCCTCTCGAAAACAATTATCTCTTAATCCGGCAAAAAAGCAAGAAAAAAATCAACTTTTTTAACAACAAAATATTCTTGAAAAACGGGAAATAATTGTTGAAACTAAACGTAAACAAGGCTCTTGTAACAAAAAGGCATATGAACAAGAGTGCTTAAGCGCTGGACATAATTTCTGGCTGTTTATTTCACCTCGATAACCGAATTGAAACCTCCGAAAGGATTCAGCTCAGTACGCTCATTATAGGGGTCCTGCTGCCAATGCCCGTCAACGACGAGACGATATTGATGCTTTCCGGGCGGCAGGTTCAGTTGTGTCTGCCAGACGCCGCTGTCGCCAACCTTCTGCATCTCGGTCTTTTCAGGCTGCCAATTGTTGAAGTCACCGGCAATCTGAACCTTGCTGGCACGAGGATAAAGGGTTACGAACACAACAGCAGCATTCATCTGGCTGACTCCGTAATAATCCGAAAGCTTCTCTTCGATACTGACAGTAGCTGCCGCATCCTCAGGTTCAATCCTGATAATCTCTTCAGAAGCTTCAGATGATTCAGTTTCTCTTTGTTCCTCAATCTCACTATCAGGGGGGCTGGGCGGGCTGGTTAAGACAGGTTTTACTATAGCGACCAGCTCCATCTGGGCAGGTGATTCTTGCTCTACCGCCGGTTCTTTTATAACCGGTTCCGCCTGCGCAGGTGGTATTTCCTCCACTGCTGGTTTATCAACAGCAGGCTCATCTGCCACTTCAACAGCTTTTGCAGATTTCAGCAGCTCATCTGCACTACTGCTGATATCATCGAGCTGGCTCGACAAAGAGTTAACAAGCTCACGCCGTTGCTGCATACTCTCGGAAGCGACAACCTCCTCAGCCAACGCAATAAAATCGCTGCGACCCTTGCTGGCAGGGTCATACTCACCTATCGGCTGACCAAAACTGGCCGCTTCTTTCAGCTTCGTATTGAAATTCACTATCGTCCTGAACATTCTCTCGCCAAAGCAGGACCTCAGCTCAGCCATAATTTCACGAGCCATCTTTGTCCTTATGTCATACATACTCGCAACAACTCTGACGTTAATCTGCTGTCCGCATCGCTGGCATAAAATGTTCAGCGTCTCAAGCTGCTTACTCAGCCCGTGCAATGAAAAGTATCCGGTCTCCACCGGCACAACGACATCGGTAGCTGCTCTAAGCGCATTAAAAGTCAAAAGCCCCACCGCCGGCGGGCAGTCAACTACCGCGTATTCAAACTCCCCTTTGAGTTCACCAAGAACGTCCTTCAGACAGCTTTCACGCGCGGCGACACCCGCCATCTGCTGCTCGAATGCCGACAGGTCAATACTCGCCGGTGCCAAATCCAGCCTGTCACTAATCTGCCAGAGTATCTCGGTCAGCTTAATAGGCTCGTTTCTGCTCTTACTTATCAAAACATCGTAAATGCTCTGCTCAATCTGCTCTTCGGGAACAGCAAGACCAACGGCACAATGTGACTGCGGGTCCATATCTACCAGCAGCGTCTTCTTGCCGAGCTCGGAAAGCGCACTGGCCAGATTGATTGATATAGTAGTTTTCCCGCATCCTCCTTTTTGATTAACGACCGCTATTGTTCTCATAGCATTTCTCCCGCTCTGAGGGCCCATCCTGTGAGCTCTCACAAAACAGAAACACCTCACAACAGCTCAAACAAGAATTCATTTAAGCCGTTCGTCACTTACAAAATGTAATTATACTTAACATTTTATTCGGCAACAAGCTACTAAAACCTTTACTTTTTATAGGACTAAACGACAAAAAACGCTCCTATCAATATAAAAATCGTATATTTTGACCTCTCGGACACGCCTTAAAAACAAACAGGAAAAAACACACCGTCTGTAAAAAAAATGCCGCTCTCTTCTATATTAAGAGCGGCATTTTCTGTTAGCAATAAGTTTTTTCTACAGCGGTTATTGGCCTTTTACTTTTACCTTAATGGCCTTGGCTTTCTCAGCCTTCGGCAGCTTTATCGAAAGCACTCCGTCTTTGCAAACGGCCTCGACCTTGGCGGTCTCCACATCGGCAGGAAGTGTCAGCTCACGTCGAAAGCTGCCGTATGACCTCTCGAGATGATAGTAGCCTTTCTCTTTTTTCTCCTGCTGCTGTTTCTTCTCACCCGTAATGCTCAGCGTGTTTCCGTGCACAGCTATATCAACGTCTTCGGCTTTGCAGCCGGGCACTTCCGCTGTTACTAAAACTTCATTTTCATCCTCGGATACATCCATTGCGGGCCACACCCTGCCTTCGAGCGCCGTTGTAGGCCAGCCGCCGAAAAATGAATTGAACAAATCGTCCATCTCCCTGTGAAGAGATGCCAAATCACCTCTGTCTCTTTTTCTATAAGGTATTAGTGACATAATAAACACCTCCTTTCAACTCAACCGTTTTGTAACTATTTTCATTTTTCAGTCTCTAATTAATTATTCGCAAACATCGTGCCAAATCACTAAAAACAGCGATTTCTGCTTAAAATACGGGTTATCACCCAAAAAAAGGGCTTTGGAATGGTGCTTTTAGCTGCCAAAATGGCAACCTGCAGGTCAAATATTTTCCGCCCGAAAGTTTGAACTATCCTCGAGATATTTTCTAACGTAATCCAGAAACTCAGATGCGTAAGAGCCGTTTGCAATCCTGTGGTCAACCGCGATAGTCAGACTCATCTGCTTTCTTATAACAAAGCCGCCGTCATCCGGCACCGGCATCTCGTTTATCCGCCCGACACCGATAATGCTGCACTGGCCGGGAACAACTATAGGAATAAACGAATCAACACCGAAAGAGCCGAGGTTGCTTATCGTAATACAGCCATCCTCAAGCTCCTCGGGACTAAGCTTATGTCGCTGTGCCTTTTCAACGAGGCTTGCTCTATCTGCGGCAATCTCCGCAACGCTTTTTTTATCAGCCTGCTTCACAACAGGTACATACAAAACATCAGATACGGAAGTCGCAAGACCTATATTGATACTCTCTGCAAGATTTATAGCTCCGCCACACAAACTGCCTGTCATCAAGGGAAAATGCTTCAGGCCGGCCGCAACAGCCCTGATAATAAAGTCATTATACGAAATATTCACATCACCCTTGCGGTTAAGCTCTGCTCTCAAATCCACCAATTCAGTGACATCAACTTTCGCATTCAGATAAAAACAGGGTATCTGCCTTTTGGATTCCAACATTTTTTCTGCGGTTATCTTCTGCAGCTTTGTAAGCGGCACAGTGTCACCGAGCTTTATTTGCTTATCAGCCGCTGACAGCGAATCTCTAATCGCCTCGGCAACGGACTTTTGATTCGCCGCTTGAACTTCACCTTTACCATAGTCCTCTTGAGGCGGTATCGCAGCCGTTAACGAATCCAAAAGCCGACGTGGAATATCCTCACTCCTATCAGCCAAAAGTAATATCGTCGTCCCAACGCCAACTACAAAACCGGGTTCGACAAAAATATGCCTGACAAAACCATCAGCCGGTGACTCAATCTCAACGCAGGCCTTGTCGGTCTCAATCTCGAAAAGTATATCCCCTTTCTTAACCTCGTCGCCGACCTTGACAGAAAAACCTACTATGGCTGCTTCTTCCATATTTTTGCTCAGCTTCGCCAGT
>CAYNDE010000153.1:0-4469 GCA_964395535.1 uncultured Pirellulales bacterium | reverse complement strand
AGGAAAAAGACTTCCAAACTTTCAAAGTTTTACAGCAGTATCAATCAGGTTGAAGTAATCATTGACAGGGAACAGGGCGGGAGCAGTCTGAGCGTCGAGATAATAGCGCGAGGCGAACATAGTAAGGTCTTTGTCGCCAAGGAGGTTAGTGAGGATGCGTACCAGAGCATTGACGTAGCGATTCATAAACTTGAACGACAGCTTCGAAGGGCCAAGACGCGGGAGCGTAATAATAAACATCCAGGCAATATATAGGCGACGATAACCTGAGGTTTGGCGCAATATTTTTTCAAACTTGTTCGTATTCCAAATGAGTCCGAAGGTGTGACTTTGAGGTGACAATATGAACTTTGGGGAGTTTGTTTGTTTTAAGGCGATAGTCGGCGAGCTGCAGGCCGGTGACCGTGACGGAGTGATAGCCGAGCTTGTAACAGCGCTTAAGAAGGCAGGAGAGCTCGGTGGTTGTAATATTAAGGAGATAATAAGAGCTGTAATCAAAAGAGAAAATGAGGCGAGCACGGGTATGGGTAAGGGAGTTGCGGTGCCTCACATAAAACATAAAGCAATTAAGAAAGTAGTAGCGGCTGTCGGGCAAAGCAGCAAGGGAATCGATTTTAACTCACTTGACAAGCAGCCGGTTTATTCGGTGTTTCTTTTGATAAGTCCGGTTGACGACCCGGATAAGCATCTCGAAGTAATGGAAAAGGTTTTCAGGCACCTGCAGCAGGAGAAGTTTCGCAAGTTTCTGCGGCAGTCACATAAGGCCGAACAGATAATAGAGCTTCTTAAAGAGGCTGACGAGGGGTCATTTTTATGATGTTTTTCGTTGGTTTGACCGGGCGTAAATTTGAGTAGTTATAAGCAGGATTGTTTTGGTGCGAAGAAAAAGATTGATTTTAACCGGCAAGAGATGATTGCAAAAGAGATGCAAGAGGCTGGAGAGAGCATATTGGAAAATACGGTTTGTGAGACTGAGGTTCGGATAAAAAATGCAGACGGGCTTCATATGCGTCCAGCGATGAAGTTTGTTGATATCGCGAATCGGTTCGAAAGTGAGATAACGGTGAGCAATGATAAGACGAGTGTTTCGGGCAAGAGTATAATGCAGATCAGCATGCTTGCGGCTACGTGCGGGACAAGACTTAAAGTGAAGGCTGAGGGCCCGGATGCCCCGCAGGCTCTGGAAGCATTAAGAGAGCTTGTCGAGGTGAAGATGTTCGATGAGCCGGCAGGCGATAATGAAAAGTCATAGTATTTTTTTGCTGTCTGTTGTTTGATAAGCAGTAGCGAAAGGTTTTTATGGAAGTGAAAAAAGGAATAGCGGTTTCGCCGGGAATTGCGATAGCAAAGTCTCTGATTATAGATTCGGAGGATTACCTGATACCCCGCCGCTCGATAGAGCCTTCCAAGCGGATGATAGAAATACAACGAGTCAAAAACGCCTTTAAGAGTGCGATTGATGAACTGACAGGTATGAAAGCGGGCAGGGATACGTTGGAGCAGCAGAGTATAAAGGATATCTTCGCGGTTCACCTTCGTTTTATGCACGATAAGAGCCTGCGCAAAAGGATAATGGACCTGATACAAAGCGAGCAGGTGACAGCCGAGTACGCGGTCTCGACAACGATGAAAGAGATAGCATCTCATTTTACGAAGGTCAAAGACCCTTATATCAGCGAGCGGGCGGCAGATATATACGATATCGAGAGGCGTTTATTGAAACAGCTTCTCGGCAAGAAGAAAGAGGACCTTGAGCATTTGACGGAGGAGGTTGCGATAGTAGCGAGGGAGCTAAGCCCGACACAGGCGGCCGGCTTCGATAAAAAATATGTCAAGGCAATGGCTACCGATGCGGGCGGGCGAACAAGTCATACAGCGATCGTAGCGAGGTCGCTTGGGATACCGGCGGTGGTGGCACTCGAGGACCTTACGGAATCACTTCTGGGCGGTGATACGGTAATCATCGACGGCAATCGGGGGATAGTGATAGTAGAGCCGGATGAGCAGACGCTAAAGCAATATGAGCAGTATTTGCGTGAATTTCAGGAGCTTGAGCACAGGCTGCGCGAGCTGAAAGAAAAGCCGGCGGTAACGCGTGACGGTGTTCAGATTTCGCTGCTGGGCAATATCGAGTTTCCGGTCGAGGCCCATTTAGTGCTCGATAAGGGCGGTGAGGGAATAGGATTGTACCGGACGGAGTTTTTGTATCTTAACCGGTCGAGTGAGCCGAGCGAAGAGGACCAATATAAGGCTTATGCTGAGACTATAAGCGTTTTTAAGCATCGGCCTGTAATAATAAGGACGGTCGATTTGGGTGCGGACAAGTACACTCAAAGCAAACGTTTTGTTCGTGAGCCGAACCCGTTTTTGGGGCTGAGGAGCATCCGGTTCTGTCTGCAGAATCTTGATATGTTCAAGACGCAGCTTCGAGCGATGCTGCGGGCGTCGGTTCTGGGCGAGCTTAAGATAATGTTTCCATTAATAACGAATCTTCAGGAGCTGATGCAGACGAAGCTGATACTTCATGATGTAATGGAGGATTTGGACGAGGCTGGTATCGAGTATAACCGGAACATTGAGATAGGTATAATGATAGAGACTCCGTCGGCGGCGCTGACTGCATCGACGCTGGCAAGGGATGTGAGGTTTTTCAGCATAGGGACAAACGACCTTACACAATATACGCTTGCAGTTGACAGGGGTAATGAGCTTGTTTCGACGCTATATTCTGCGGTTGACCCTGCGGTTCTTCGGCTGATGCGGACTGTTATCCAGGATGCCAATAAGGCAAATATAGATTTGAGCGTTTGCGGGGAGATGGCGTCCGAGCCGGAACAGGTAATGCTGCTAATGGGTATGGGAGTGCGGACGCTTTCACTTGCACCGCCGATGATACCTGAGATAAAGCAGATAATCCGGTCGGTGACAATAGAGCAGTGTAACAAGGTAGCGAGAAAGATACTGAGTATGAGCTCGGAAAGGCACATATCGAGCTTTTTGCACAACGAGGCCCGTAAAGTCCTGCCGGAAGCCTTTTGATTTGAAGGAATTGTCACAGTAATATTCCCGGTTATATCTGATTCTGATACACTGGCTGGCTTATGCAGTGTTATTTTGGCAAGGTTTGGTTCGATATCGGTAATTGTACTGTGCCAATCAGTTTCCCTCGATATTTAAATCAGACATCATCATATTACATTTACGATATACGGTTAGCAAAATTCTCTTACCTTTACTCTTCAGATTGTAAATAACTTGACTTTCAATTTCTTGTATCACGTCTTCGATATTTCCATCTGTTTCTGTGTTGTAATATATTTTGTAAGATTCCTCGTTTAATTTTTTTTGTATGATGTCTTTGAACTTGAATTTTCGTTCCTTAATATCGCTCTCCTCCTCTGAGAGAATTTTATAATCACAAATCATTTGTGTTAGTAATTCAAGTTTCCGAATAACAAAATATTCTGAAGTAAATCTTAATTCATCAAAATCTATTAATGGGTTCGGAGATAAGGTACTGTTTGCATCACGGTGCAGAAGGTCCAATAAAATAACATCGTTTGATTTAAATGTTTGTTTTTTGTTTTTTTCTTTATATAACTCTATTGCGGTTTGATGTCTATCTTTAACAATGCCAAGAATGAACGAATTTAAAGAACCGCTAGGCGGTTTAGAATAACCAATTTCTCTTTTAAATATATCATTTATTTGTGAGGTAGTATATCTACTAATGAGTGCATTACTTTGTATGATTTCTGAAAGTTTATCTACGCTTAAAGAGTTATCATTAGAAGCGATATTAAATATCATACCACAGGATAAAGCTGACAAAGTATTATCGAGCTGTACGTTTATTGAGCCAACGATAGTTTGATTTTTCATTTTTTTCCTTATAAGGACAATTTCTTCAAGGAGACGGATAAGTTCCTCATTATTAAAATCATCTTCTATTTCTTTTAGTGCTATACAAGATAACTTCATCAAAATATCCTTAATTTCCATAAGTTCAGGTGGTAATTCCTGGATATGTGTAGGGCTATTCTTTTGGTAGTATCGAAAAGTGTGTACCGTGCTAAAACTGCTCTTTTGTGCTATTGCTTCAATATTATGCAATAGAGTATCCTTCGGACACGAAAGTTGAAGAGTTCTTAGGTCTTTTAGATTTTTTTCTAAGTTGGGGTCCGATACGGGATACGACAAGGATGTAAATAATAAAAGTATAATTGGGATTGTAAAAAGAATTGTTAAAAGTAGATGAAATTCACTTTTTTTTAATTTGTTAATGAATGTCATTATTTTCTCCCATATTTGATTATTAATCTAATATTATATTTTTACTATGGTAATGGTAAAGGCCACGATAGCAACCATGTTGTTCTTATCAAATCATAGTTATTATATTCGACTGGTTCATATAAGGTAACGTCGCTGGTTAAATCATAATAGGCCATAAAAATGTTACCTTTGTC
>CAYNDE010000152.1:0-4474 GCA_964395535.1 uncultured Pirellulales bacterium | reverse complement strand
ATGCGGATTTGACAATCGATAGAGAACGCATCTGGCAGGTTTATAATATTGTCGTTGCAGCCTATGAGGCCAAGGTGATGGACAAGCTTCTTTTCGGCAGCGGATTTCCGCTTGGCAGGGCAAACGAAATTATTGAAGTGCTTTTAGGATTTAATAAGCTGCTTGGCGATACAAGTTTACCGACCGTTCCACGCGGCGAAATTCGCAATATAATCGAGCGTGACAGTTTGGGTCTCCTGAATATTAACAGGTAATAACACGATTCTTTTTTATAAAACTGTCTTTTTAAATCATAGCTAATAGCTATAAGGGTGAGAAGATTTTGATAGATTAAGGGATTTAGGAGATAAGCAGGGATGGCGCTTTTGGAAGAGCAAAGGGAGGACTGGGGGTCCCGGGCAGGTTTCGTTTTGGCGGCTATAGGTTCAGCCGTAGGCCTTGGTAATTTCTGGCGGTTTCCTTATGTTTCTTATACAAACGGAGGCGGCGCCTTCCTCATACCTTATATCATAGCTACAGCTATTGTCGGAATACCGATGCTTATAATGGAGTTTTCTCTGGGGCATTTTACGCAACTGGCGGCTCCCGGGGCATTTAAGGAGGTTAATAAGCGAACCGAGTTCGTAGGCTGGTGGCCGATACTCCTTAGCTTTGTAATCTGCGCGTATTATTCGGTGATTCTTGCGTGGTGTTTGAATTATTTGATTTTTAGTTTTCAATCGGTCTTACCCTGGGCAAAGGATGCCGAAAAATTCTTTTTTGATGAATATTTAATGAGGCATTCAGGTTTTGCACTTGGACAAATACGCTGGCCGATAGTTTTTGCCCTATTTGGAATATGGCTTGCTATGTATTTTAGTATTTTCAGGGGAGTCAAGTGGATAGGTAAGATAGTCTTGTGGGCTGTGCCGCTTCCTTTGTTCATTCTCTTGATTTTGATGATTCGAGGTTTGACACTCGAAGGGGCTATCGGAGGGCTCGAGTATTACCTTGAACCCGACTGGTCACAACTTGCAAAGGTCGATGTTTGGCGGACGGCATTCGGCCAGGTATTTTTTTCTTTAACAGTTGCATTTGGTGTGATGATAACTTATGCCAGTTTTCTTCACCGCAAGAGCGATATTAATAACAATGCATTGATAGTTACTATAACGAATATGAGCGCAAGCTTTATAGCCGGCATCGTAGTTTTCACAACTATGGGCGCATTTGCTTTTCGGAGGGGCATACCGGCGCATGAGGTTCTGAGCAGCAGCGAAGGTTTCGCACTTGCTTTTGTGGCCTTTCCGACGGCATTGAGTGAGCTGCCCCTGACACAGCTATTCAGTGTAATATTCTTTACAGCCCTGATATTACTCGGGATAAATTCTGCATTTTCGATTACAGAATCAGTTTTAGCCAGCGTTTGTGACAAGACAGGATGGAAAAGACAGGCGGTGTTAATCAGTATGAGCATTGTGGGATTTTTGTGCGGTATTATCTTCAGTACACAGGGCGGGCTTAACTGGCTTGGAACGATTGATGACTTTGTTAACGGACCTTTTGGTATTATTTTGATAGGCCTGGTAGAGTGTCTTGTCGTCGGCTGGCTTTATAATGTGAATATTCTGCGAAGGCACGCTAACTCAAGAAGCGACTGGAAAATTGGTGTATGGTGGGAATGGCTGATAAAATATATCACACCGCTTGTTCTTGGAACGTTATTTGTCTGGAGTCTTATAGACAAATTCACAAAAAAAGAAGGTTTTCTGGTTAGTGCTGAAACCGGTAAACCAATCTGGCCCAATATTGTCGGGCTTACTTTGATGTTTATCGTGCTGGTTGCTGCGGTAATACTTAGCAGGGTTGGCAGGACTGATTACAGGATTAACGAGGTGAAAGCAGATGTTTAGCGGATTAAATGAATCCACAGGTTTATACAGAAGCTCACTGGCCGAAGTGGTATATAATGGCGAATTATCGCCGGTGGCATATATTATACTTGCTTGTGCAATACTTATTATGATAGGCGGGCTTGGGTGGTGTTTTTATCGTGCTTTGATGGCCGGTGGTCGGGAGGCGCCGCAGCAGCATCCCGATGAAGTCGGAGACGAGAGAAAACAATAATTCATAGTTTGAGTCGAAGGTGGGGGGCAAAAAAATACATTATTTCGGTTTGAAGCCCGTCGGATTGTTTTTCGTATATTTTTCGCAGGCCTTTTCCAAATCCACATCATTGATATTGGCAAGCGTGCACAACCAGGCAAAAACGTCGGCGAATTCATCCGACTTGTTTTTATCGTCGCCCGAGGCCAATGCAGTGGCCAGTTCACCGACTTCCTCGATAAACCATAAGAAAGTCCGGGCAGTTCCTCTTTGCCGGTCTCTTTCCTCGTATTTTTCTGAGATTATTTTCTGGAATTCGCTTATGTCCATTTTTAGCGCATAACATATAGCTGTGGCTAAATAGATCCTACAACTATCAGCCACAGCTATACGTTATTTCATTCCGACAGATTTATAAGATATCTGAAATTTTAGCTTTTTCGAAAACAGCTCTTGCCGAAGCAAGGGCTTTTTCATAAATTTGTTCGGCCTTTACCCCGAATTTCTCTTTTGGAGCAAGCTCTTTGAGGTCAAGCTGGCTAATCATTGGCCCTTCAACAGCTTCGATTATCTGGAGCATATTGATTTTCTTTATTGGCCTTGCCAGAGAGAATCCGCCTCTTGGACCTCTTTTGCTTCTGAGGATGTTAGCCCTGACCATCTGCTGCAGAATTTTCAGCAGGTATTCCAAAGGTATGCTGTACTCTTTGGCTATACTTTGTGAAAGAATGATCGGCTTGTCCTGGTGTTTGCCAATATAGCCGACTGCAAGAATGCCGTAACCTGTAGACCTACTTATTCTCATTTTTTTCTCCTTTGAAATAAAAACAACATTTTCTTGACTTTTCACACATTATAGATTATAAAACCATAATGGGTATCAGGATATTCCTTATTTTTAAATGTCTAATGCCTTATTGTCTTCCGTTTCAGAACATAACTATATATATTTCGTAAACAGGCGAAGCCTACGTAAATTCAGACAGTAACCATAAACTAAAAGAATTTTTATGACATATCCCCCAGGGGTGTGACTATTCAGGATATGTCAATTTTGAAACTATATAAATATCCCTAACAATTTAGGGCATATTATTCACGCTCGAATTTGAATTGCAAGGATTTTTTAAGAAAAAATAAAATTTATTTTTTCGATTGATAATAATAAAGCAAAACTGTAATTTTATCTGTTAATTCGCAGCCTTGACATTATTTTGCCCGTTGTGTATAAGTTGATATTCTTTATAATTTGCTGTTTTAGGAAGATTGATATGGCTTCGGTTAAACCTGGGATAAGCGTTCAATATGGGGAAAATGCGACAATTGTCACTTTCCTCAACGAGAAAATTCTCGAAGAGGCGGATATTAAAGCTTTGCAGGACTCTGTTATGTCGGTTATTGAGCAATCAGAACAAATCAATATGATACTTGACTTCGGAAACGTTAAGTTCCTGTCTTCAGCGGTCTTAGGACTGTTACTGCGTATCAGTAAAAAGATATACGAACGTGACAGTCAGTTAAGACTATGTAATATAAATCCGAAGATTTACGAAATTTTCAAGATAACACGGCTGAATAAGATTTTCGAGATATACCCTGATATCGGAAGTGCTATGGAAGCTTTGCCCGGGCAGGATTGAGGTTTTGCCCTTAGCGATAGAAGAGCGACTCGTTTTGATTGTAAAATCAGCCTTAATAAATAAGCAGCGGCCCTATAGGGTTGAAAGTTTATGTTATCAAGACCACCATCTGGTGTGCCAATTGTTATCGAAAGCAGCTCGTCTGCGATTGAAAAGGTCTGTGAGCGTATCCTTTCAGAATTGCAGGCTGATAATTTTTCAAAGGAGGATGTTTTCGCTGTTCATATCGGATTAGAAGAGGCATTTCTTAACGCTATAAAACATGGTAATAAGGATGATGCTGCACGGAAGGTAGAGATTAATTACAGCATCAGTCCGGATATGGTAGAGATTTTTATGGAAGACCAGGGACAGGGATTTGACCCGGATTCGGTTCCTGATCCACGCTGCGGCGACAATATATATAAAATAGGGGGCAGAGGCCTGTTTCTTATTCGTTCTTATATGGATGTAACAGAATTTAATGAGCAGGGAAACTGCATCAGAATGGTTAAATATAATAGTAACAAAAAATCATTAGCTTCAAAGGATAAACAGCCGATAAGCTAAGAATTGTCAGATTATCGATTATGCTTATTTAGGCTGATTAGGAGGTATAGGCAAGATATGTTGTATAAAGTGTTGATTTGCTGCAGTTGCGTTTTCATTTTAGGAGGTTGCATCTACAAGGAAGAACCTGTTCTTGAGGTTGATTCCGGCTGGAAAAGCAGTATTACTCAGCCGGCAGTAACAAGGAAGGTGGTAATAAA
>CAYNDE010000151.1:0-4574 GCA_964395535.1 uncultured Pirellulales bacterium | reverse complement strand
TGAAAAAGCAGTTGAGCTTATAGTTTTTTCGAAGGTGTTTTTAATATGCCGTTTGATACGGTTTTTACATATATACCCTTAAGGGTAGTAAATTCCCGCGAGTAAGATTATAATACATTATTCTTAAATTATTTACCCGCGGACTAACGGGGGATTTCAATTGTGGTCAGTGTAAAGCAGATTGGTGTCGAGTTCTGGGCGGTATTGGCTGAGATGTCGCCATATCTGTTGTTTGGTTTTTTGGTGGCTGGTTTGCTGTCGGCACTTATTTCTCAAACGATAGTAGAAAGGCATCTGGGCGGGAGGGGATTATGGCCTTTAGTGAAGGCATCTGTTTTCGGTGTGCCGCTTCCATTGTGTTCGTGCGGTGTAATCCCTGTAGCAATGTCACTTCATAAGCACGGAGCGAGCAGGGGTTCGACAGTATCGTTTTTGCTTTCGACTCCGCAGACTGGTGTGGATAGTATCTTTGTAACTTTGAGTCTTTTGGGCCCGGTCTTTGCGGTGTTTCGGCCATTGGCGGCATTTGCGACTGGGATTTTTGGCGGCGCGATGGTCAATGTTTTCGCTGGGGGTGTTGAGGAGAGAGGTGAAAAGTGCACCGATGAGTGCTGCAGTACGGAGGTGAAAACCAACAGGCTGGTCAGGGGCCTGCGGTTTGGTTTTGTTGTACTGCCTCGTGACATCGGCAGGGCGATGCTCATTGGTCTGGTTATAGCGGCGTTCATATCGGCTGTCGTGCCGAAGGATTTTTTCGCGCAGTACCTCGGTACGGGCATTTTTGCTATGCTGATAATGATGGTTTTGGGCATACCGGTTTATGTATGTGCGACTGCGTCGGTGCCGGTTGCGGCGGCGCTGATGGCAAAGGGGATTACGCCGGGAGCGGCGATTGTATTTTTGATGACGGGGCCGGCAACGAATGCAGCGGCTTTTGTGACGATATGGAAAACACTCGGCGCAAGGACTGCGGTTACGTATATCATTTCGGTCGCGGCCTGTGCACTTGCAAGCGGAATCCTGCTGGACTATGTGATTTTCAGCGGTAATTTCGAGTCTGTCGTAAGACCGCCAGCGTGGATGCTGCCGGAGCCGGTCAAGTACGTTTCGGCTTTTGTACTTCTGGCGGTGCTGCTGAGCGGTATTTTCAGAAAAGTCAAACATACCTGAAAACATAATTTTTTGTGAAGGCAGACGGCAGGCAATTTGCGTTTGACGCGGGGTCGATATTTATCTATCATACCTGCTGGTATTTTTATTTTTTGAGAAAGGTTTATGGTTTGACTGCGGAGCTTCGGAAAAAACTCGCCGGCAAATTCATTGTGCTTGACGGCCCAGACGGCTGCGGCAAGAGTACACTTACAAAGCTGTTGTGCCGGTGGCTCGAGGATAATGGTCAATCGACTGTCAGCTTTCGCGACCCGGGAGATACGGAAGTCGGCGAAAAGATTAGAGAGATTCTTTTAGACCCTGCTAATTCACAAATGGATACGAGAACGGAGCTATTATTGTATATGGCGGCGCGAGCCCAGTTATGGAAGGAGAGGATTTCTCCGGCGCTCGATTCGGAAAGCTGTGTTGTGCTTGACAGATGGCTTTCGAGCACGTGTGCGTATCAGGGCTACGCTGGCGGTTTAGGCATCGAAAAGATCGAGAAGCTTGCTGAAAGCTGTCTTGAAAGGGTCTGGCCTGATTTGACAGTCATCTGTGATTTGGATATTGAAACGGCCTCGAGCCGGTTAAAGAGTTGTCCCGACCGGATGGAGCAAAAGGGCAGGGATTATCATATTAAGGTCAGAGAAGGATTTTTGAAACTCGCTGCAGGACGAGCTGATTTTGTTGTTATTCAGTCCGCCGGTGAGATTGAAACAGTTCATCAGAAAATAGTTGAGGCCGTCAAAAGGCATTTTAATATTTGATATGTCACTGAAAGAGATATTCTGTCAGGAAAGTGTAATTGAGATTTTGCAGCGGTCGTTCGCCGCAGGCAAGACGGCCCATTCCTACATTTTTGCCGGCAAGGACGGTGTAGGCAGGTTCAAAACGGCCTGCGAATTTGCCAGGTTATTACTGTGCGAAGAGCCGGTTAAGCGGAAAGAATTTTTCGACAGTTGCGGAAAGTGTTCATCGTGCAGGACGTTCGAGGCGGATTCGCATCCGGATTTCCATCATATATATAAAGAGCTGCTTGAATATACAAGGGAGGGCAAAGGTAAAAAAACGCCTGTTAAATTACCTATAGATGTTATTCGAGAGTTTCTGATAGAGAAGGTATCGAACAGACCCGTCCAATCGGAAAGGAAGGTTTTTGTTGTAAGTGAGGCTGAAAAACTCAATATCGAATCTCAGAATGCGCTTTTGAAGGTCCTCGAGGAGCCGCCGGTGTATTGCTGTATTATTCTTATCTGTACGAGGCTTGACAGGCTTTTGCCGACGACGAGGTCGCGGTGTCAGATAATACGTTTTGGGCCTGTCGATGAGGAGAAAATTATCGAGAAGCTTATCGAAATCGGCATTGACAAAAAATGCTCGCAATACTTTGCGCGGCTGGCAGACGGCAGTATTGGTATGGCAATCGCCTGGGCCCGGCTCGAACTTGCCGGAGCAGGCCTTTATGAAACAAAAAAGGAGATTATAAAATCGCTGGCCGGCTGTGAATACGCAGACTGTCTGGATTTGGCACAGTCTTTTGTGGATGAAAGCAAACAGATAGCAACGGCGTGGGCTGAGCTGGAAGAGAAGGTTAGCAAGAGCGATATCAATCGCAGGGCTTCGAAGATGGTTATTGAAATAATCATATCGGCTTTATATGACGCGATGAAATTAAATGTCACCCCGAACAGAGCAATTATTAATTTTGACCAGAAACAACAGATACAAAAAATCGCAGATAAATTCGGTGCTGAGCAGATAAGCGAGAAAATAAACGAGGCTTACAGGATGCTGCAATGGCTCGATGCGAATGTGAATGAGAAACTTATTTTTGAGCATTTATTGTTAAAGCTCGTTAATTCTGGTAAAATAAGTGTTTAGTAACTACCATTTTAAGATTTATACCCTTAAGGGTAGTAGATGTCCGCGAATAAAGCCGTAATTAGTTATTTTTAAGTTACTTACCCGCGGATAAACGGGAAAATTTAATTGATATCAGTATAATAAAAAGGTACAGCAAAGATGGCCAAAGCTGCTGGTGTAAAATCCAAGCAGGAAAAGCATAAAAAATATATGCTGGTTCGCTACGGCCAGATGCACAATCTGGGCATATTCGAGCACAACGAGTCCAGCATACCGAAAACAGCTGCGCGTGTGGTGGTGAAGACCGCTAAAGGCCTTGAGCTGGGCTGCATCGTAGGGCATTTCAGCCATTACAAGTCCGGTCAGTTCAGGATGGATAACAAGCAAATCAAAAAGTATTATCAGGACAGTATGATAGATTTTGATACCGAGGCCAGCGGCAGGTTTATCCGCTATGCAACCGCTGATGACATAGGTGAAGAGAGACATCTGCAGAGAATAGCAAAAGAGGAGCTGAAGTTCTGCAAACAGCTTGTGAAAGAAATGTCTCTGCCGATGGATGTTATCGACGTGGAGCATATTTTCGGCGGTGAGCGGATAATTTTTTATTTTATGGCAGACGGCAGGGTTGATTTTCGCGAGCTTGTCAAGAAGCTGGCACACGAATATCAGTCGCGAATAGAGATGCGGCAAATCGGCTCGCGAGATGAGGCGAAGCTGCTCGGTGACATCGAGACGTGCGGGCAGGAATGCTGCTGTATTAAGTTTCTTCAGGCGCTAAAGCCTGTTAATATGCGGATGGCCAAGATGCAGAAAGCGACGCTCGACCCGTCGAAAATATCGGGTTATTGCGGCAGGCTGAAATGCTGTTTGCGATACGAGGATGCAACCTATATTGAGCTCAAAAAACGGCTTCCCAAAAAGAGGGCGAAAGTGAAAACCCAATATGGAGTGGGCAAAGTGTTGGATGTTCAGATATTGACTCAGCTTGTAATGGTCGAGCTGGAAAGCGGCCAGCAAGCTGCTGTTGGTGTAGAGGAGATTGAGGTGCTCGAGGCGCCGCCGGCCAGGAAGAGACAGCAGGCCGACGAAGAGCAAGATATTAAGGATGAAAACGGCGGTGATGACGATATGGAAGAAGGTGAAATCGAGGCCGATGAAAGTGATGACATCGATACAGAAGACGATGAAGGTGAAGCAGAGAATAATAACGAGGAGCAGGAAAATTATTGATTTTTTAATAAATAATGGAACGAATGGATAAACTCGAAATCCGAATCTCGAAATCCGAAACAATGTTCAAAATACCAAATTACCAAAATATAAAACGTTGATTTGTCAGGCATAAGACAGCAGAAAAATTGGTTTTGAACATTTGAATTTGGAAAATTCGGATTTGTTTCGGGTTTCGGATTTAGTTCTTTGAGTTTTATTTAATGTTCCTTTGATTTTTCAAAGAACATTAATTTAAGGACGAGAGATGCCTCGTAAAATCGCTGTAACCTCAGCATTGCCGTATGCAAACGGCCCGATACATATCGGCCATCTTGTCGAATATA
>CAYNDE010000150.1:0-4579 GCA_964395535.1 uncultured Pirellulales bacterium | reverse complement strand
CCTGCCTTATCAATTATCTTCGTGTCCTTAAGGTCCTCTATCATACTTTTTCTCCAATGGTCTGTTCAATTATCTTTATAACCTCACTTACCGCCTGTTTAAGGTCGTCATTAATCACCATATGCTCATAATATTGAAAAGCAGACGCGATCTCGGTCCCGGCCCCGTCGAGTCTCTTTTCGGCAACCTCAACTTCATCTCTGCCCCGACCACTCAATCGCCTCGCAAGCTCTTTTTGGTCCGGCGGTAAAATAAATATCATCACCGCCTGCGGATATATCACCTTTACCTTTTTACCGCCCTGCACATCTATCTCAAGGATAACGGTCTTACCCGATGAAAGTGCATTCTCCACTTCATCTTTGGAAGTGCCATAAAGATAGCTAAACACCTCGGCATATTCTAAAAACAAGTCCTCCTCAATTCGACGCTGAAACTCCTGAGGTGACACAAACCAGTATTCTCTGCCGTTCACCTCATCTTTCCCCTGAGGCCGTGTCGTAACAGAAACACTTATATGCACATTTCCAAGCCGTTTAGCGACCTCAGCACATATAGTGCCTTTACCCACTCCGCTCGGCCCGCTGATTACCACGAGTTTACCTCTTGCTATGTCCGGTCTGACCATACCATTACCCAGCTAAATAGAGACCGCAGAATACTACTCCACATTCTGAACCTGCTCTTTAATTCTGTCTATCAGGCACTTTATATCCACCACGAGATGTATAGTCTTGGCATCGCAGGCCTTGCTTGCGATAGTATTGGCCTCACGAAGCATCTCCTGACTTATAAAATCCAGCCGGCGCCCTAATTGATTACCAGCCTGTTCAGACTCACCTTTGCCCTCACAGGCGTTTCTAAATTGCTCTATATGAGACTGCAACCTGACTATTTCTTCAGATATGTCAGAACGCTCCGCAAAAACTGCAACTTCACGAGCAACAATTTCATCATCAAGTACTACATCACCTCCACCAAGCAGCTCCTCTATTCTCTTTTTCAATCGTTTTGCATATTCTGTCAAATACGATTTGCTTTGCTGCTGAACTAATGCCAGCTTATCCTCTATCTGGTTGCAATGCTGGGCCAAATCTTTCGCCAGAACAACGCCTTCCGCCGCTCTCATCTGTTTAAGCGCTGCCAAAGCTTCAGTCGTTATTCTTAAAACAGTATCTCGAACACGCCCAGCCTGAGCCTCATCAGGCACTCTCGGCGACAAAACCTCAGGTAAACTCAGCAAATTCCCTATGTCAATTGAACAGTTCACATCGGCACTGCGGCCTATCCCGCTCAAACGTTCAACATAGCTCTGTAAAGCCCTCTCATCTATATCAAAAAAAACATCCGACGATACATTCTTAATATGAAGAATGTAATTGACCATCCCACGTGATAACTGCTTTCGCAAGACACGTTCAATATCCTCTTCAAGAAAAACAACTGGTTCCGGTAACTTAATCCTTGTCTTGAAAAAACGGTTGTTCACTGTCCTGATTTCAACGACATAAGTTACACCGTCGCATTCCCCTGCTGTAATACCGTATCCTGTCATACTGTTTATCATAAAAATTTCACTCACACTAATTCGAAAAACAATGTCACCCGATTATCGCTATGCCGGTTAAAATCAAATCGAATTGACGTCCACGCTCTCATCAATTATATCGTCGGGGATTACATTATCCATATCACCGACAATATCCGGGACCGTACTCTGCTGTACCGGCGTCTCGTCAACAACGCTGCTCGCCGATGGCTTATAAAACTTAGCCATTAACACTGCAAGAAGCAAAAACACGCTCACAAGCCCTATAGTAAACCACGTCATAGGCTTTTTCGTATCCGCACCAAGTAAGCTGCCAGCCATTCCACCGCCAAAGACTCCACTCAGCCCGCCTCCTTTGCCTTTCTGAATCAGGACAACAAAAACCAGTATCACCGCAATGAGAAACCAGATAACGGCAACAAATTTCATAATTAAACTTGCAGCCAAAACCGAACAAAAAGCCATATTAAGTTCCCCTAATAAATTACCGTAAACTATAACTAACACGCAGCTTTGATTATCGCAATAAAATCTTCTGACTTCAAACTCGCCCCTCCCACCAATAAGCCATCTACATCAGGCTGACTCATCAACACAGCGGCATTATCCGGCTTCACAGACCCGCCGTATAATATCCGAATCTCATCTGCAAGCTGACCGTCATACATATCACTAAGCAGCTCTCTCATCATTGACTGCACCTGCTGCGCCTGTTCCGGTGTCGCCGTCAATCCCGTCCCTATCGCCCATACAGGCTCATATGCCAACGTCACCGCCGAAAGCTTCTCTTCGCTCAGTCCCTCAAGGCCTTTTTCAAGCTGATTGCTCACCACCTGTTCGGTCTCGTCGGCCTTGCGCTGCTCTATCAACTCACCAACACAAAGTATCGGCAAAAGCCCGCCGGATATAGCAGCCGAAACTTTCCTGTTTATCAGCTCGTCATCTTCCTTAATAATGTGCCTGCGCTCCGAGTGGCCGCACAATACGTATGCACAGCCGATATCCTTGAGCATTGACGAGCTTATCTCACCGGTAAAAGCCCCCTGCCGCTCAAAATAAACGTCCTGTGCACCGACAGCGATATGCGTAGTGCTGAGCGTTCCGACAACCGCCGAAATATAAACAAAAGGGGGTATCACAGCCACATCAACACGCTCACCTGCCAACTCCATTACTCCATCGGCCACAGCCTTGGCGAGACTAACACTCGACAAACTATCTGTATTCATTTTCCAGTTGCCAGCCACAAACGGTTTTCTCATAAATACACTCCCAATATCCTGATACACACTCTACAATCTGCAAACAACCACGCTAAAGAAGCTGGTTAGCACGAGGAAAACTGCCAAGTATAGAAAGCTGAAGACAATGCTTGCGTGACTCTTCGAGCGCCTCTTTAACGTGCTTATCCACGCGGTGGCCGATAAAATCCATAAAGAAATAATACTCCCACTGACGCTTCTTGCTCGGCCGGGACTCAATATTCGTAAGATTTATCTCATAGCTTTTCATAACATCAAGCACATCAGCAAGCGCACCTGCCTTATGAGCGGTGCTGAACAGTACAGCCGTCTTGTCATCACCTGTAGGTCTGGCATCTTCCTTACCAATCACCAGAAAACGGGTCACGTTATTAGTTGTATCTTCGATATTTTCGTATATAACACCCAGACCATACAGCTCAGCCGCAATCCTGGAACCTATAGCAGCAGCACCCTTTTCCTCTGCCGCCATCTGAGCTGCTTTCGCTGTTGAAGCAACTGCAATCGTCTTGGCCTCCTTGAAAGTCGAACTCAGCCATTTACGACACTGGGCAAAAACCTCCGGCTTGGAATATATCTTCTCTATCTGCTCGATCGTACAGTTTGCAAGCAGGTTGTGATGAATCGCCATTAAAACTTCCGCACATACTTTAACATCTGATTCAACAAATGCATCCAGCGTCTCTATCACGCCGCCGCCGGTCGTATTCTCCACCGGCACAACTCCGAGGTCGCAATGGCCCTTGCTCACCTCATCAAAAATACTCATAATATCAGTCAGCGGCTCACACTCGACACTCTGACCAAACTTCAGCATCGCTGCGGTATGGCTGAAACTGCCCTGGGGACCGAGGTAGCCTATCCGCAGAGGCCTTTCTAGCGCAAGGGAGCCGCTCATCAATTCCCGCCATATCGCCTTGATTGTCTTATCAAACAAAGGCCCCTTGTTAGCCTCGGTAATCTTATCAAAAACCTCCCGCTCCCTGTCGGGCGCATAAATCTGACCGCCGCTCTTATTCTTGAGCTTGCCAACCTCGATAACAACCCGAGCCCGCTCATTCAGAAGTTTTACAAGCTCGGCATCCAGCTCATCAATTTTTTTTCGCAACTCTTCAAGAGACATAAAAAACTCTCAAGTAATGGTTCTTCAATCCTTTATTGTCCATTCTCTTTCCGATTTACGTATAGAACCGTAACTTTTAACAAAAATTCTTTATTAAGTCAATAAATTTGGCATACTTACATACTGATTTTCTCGAAGGTGTCCCATAGGTAAAGCCGGCTGGAAATGGAGAAAAAAGTAAAATACACAATTTTTAAGACAAAATTGGGTTATTTCGGCCTGGCAGCCCAGGGAAAAACACTGCTTGGAGCCATTCTGCCCCTGCCAAATCCCAGAAAAGTCGAATCCCTGATTTTGAAAAAATACCCAAACGCCGAATACCAAAAATATCTTCTCAAATCTCTTCAGGAGAAAATAACAGCCTATTTCGAAGGCATCAGGACCGATTTTAACACGACCCCTATACTGCTGGACGGCTTAAGGCCATTCACGATTTCAGTGCTTACCGCCTGCAGAAACATCCCCTACAGTCAAACGATGAGCTACTCAAAAATAGCTCAAAAAATATACTGCCCCAAAGCAGCAAGAGCGGTTGGAAACGCACTCGCCAAAAATCCCCTGCCGCTGATTATCCCCTGTCATCGAGTCATCCGCTCGGATGGAAGCTGCGGCAACTTCTCCGCTGCCGGCGGGAAAAAACTAAAA
>CAYNDE010000149.1:3533-4630 GCA_964395535.1 uncultured Pirellulales bacterium | reverse complement strand
AAGAGCATACTGAAAAACAAACAAAGATATGGGACAATATTAAAAAGACAATCGAACAATTCAAAAGTGCCGACAAATACCTTTTAGCCGTTCCAATGTGGAACTTTTCAATTCCCTGGCGACTGAAGCAATACATAGATATTCTTGTCCAGCCGGGATTGACATTCACCTACAGCGACGAGAAAGGCTATGATGGCCTTGTCAAAGGAAAGCCTTTGCTGGTTGTTTACGCACGCGGCAGCCAGTATCCGACTGGCAGCGACTCTGCAGCCTATGACCTCCAGACAAAATACATCGAGCTGATTTTCACTTTTTTAGGCTTTGAAAACATACAGTCAATAATTATAGAGCCGACCCTTATGGCCGGCCCCGATACGGCGGAAGCCAAACTGAAACAAGCCGTTAAAAAAACGCAACGATTAGCCGAGAACTTCTAAACTGTATCGTTTAATCAGCTTATGGCACCTGATACCGTTGTAAAGAAACACGTATCACAAATTTAGAAGTTTTTTCAGTTATCCTTGACGTCCAAATCCTGTTGTGTATAATCATCGTTTCTTATATTGCAGGCTGATTGAACGCAGTAAAACCATAGATTATTTTTTTTTGGAGCTGTAAAATGAGCAAAAATATATTTATAACGATGCTGATATTACTGGCTGCAGCAAATCTTTCTGTCGCAGAAGAAAAGGACATCGGCGTCACTTTCGACTTATCTTATCACAGCAAATGGCTAAGCAAAGGTGCCGAAGGCTATGGCCAGCAGGGTGCGGTCTTTGCAACAGTTGACCTGGATTTCTGGGACAGCGGTTTTGGTGTGCAGGTGATTCACCGAAACGCAACTGCAAGCGGATACGTGGACAAACAAAGGTTCGATTACAGGCCCTATTACAAAAGCATAGCTTTTACCGACAAACCATATCAGACAAATTACATGATAAGCACCGAATACGAAAATTATTACGGTTTAGACAGAAACAAAGCCTATACGACGTGGGAATGGATATGCTCATTCTCGTGGCCGAAATTATTGCCGAAAGGCTTTACTCCGACTTATATTGTTCATTACGAATATCCTGCAGTCAGAAATGACATTT
>CAYNDE010000149.1:0-3433 GCA_964395535.1 uncultured Pirellulales bacterium | reverse complement strand
TGATGAAGGTATCTATGAGAGGTTCAGCCTGGATAACTTTCCCGAATGCTTCAAAGAATATGCCGACCTGCTCGATTGGTTTAAATACTGGGAAAAAACACTCGATACAAGCGATGCTCCCTGCTGGAAATGGTTTGTTGGCGGCAGAATAAATGCCTGCTACAACTGTGTTGACAGACATCTCGAAAAAAATAAAAACAAGACAGCCATCCATTTTGTCCCGGAACCCGAGAATGAACCTATTCAACACATCACCTATCAGGAGCTTTATGTAAAAGTTAACGAGCTTGCAGGCCTTCTCCGGGACTTCGCAGGCCTCAAAAAAGGAGATACAGTAACACTTCATCTGCCAATGGTGGCAGAGCTGCCGATAACAATGCTTGCCTGCGCCAGGCTCGGTATAATTCACTCCGAGGTATTCGGCGGTTTCAGTGGAAAAGCCTGCTCGGACAGAATTGTGGATTCAGGCAGCAAAGTCCTGATTACAATGGATGCTTACTACCGAAATGGTAAACTCCTCAATCACAAAAAAAATGCAGACGAAGCTGTTGAAGAAGCAAAAAAGGAAGGCCAGAAGGTCGATAAAGTCCTCGTCTGGCAGCGCTATCCCGGAAAATATTCAAGCCAGACGCCTATGGTTGATGGCCGAGATTACTTTATCAACGATTTAATCAAGGATTATCATGCAAATATAGTAGAGCCGGTATCGATGCCTGCAGAAGACCCGCTCTTCCTTATGTACACCAGCGGAACAACAGGAAAACCCAAGGGCTGTCAGCACAGCACAGGCGGCTATCTGGCTTATGTAACCGGCACCTCGAAGTATATCCAGGACATACATCCTGAGGATGTTTATTGGTGTATGGCGGATATAGGCTGGATTACAGGCCACTCATACATCGTATATGGCCCTCTTGCCTTAGCTGCCTCTTCTGTCATTTACGAAGGCGTACCTACATACCCGGACCCCGGCCGACCCTGGAGAATTGCGGAAGAGCTTGATGTGAATATATTCCATACCGCACCGACTGCCATAAGGGCTCTTAGAAAATACGGTCCTGACGAACCACAGAAATACAATTATCACTTCAAGCATATGACCACCGTCGGAGAGCCTATCGAACCTGAAGTATGGAAATGGTATTACAATGTGGTCGGCAAAGGCGAGGCTGTAATTGTCGATACCTGGTGGCAAACAGAGAACGGCGGATTCCTATGCAGCACTGTACCTGCCTTAAAGCCGATGAAGCCCGGAAGCGCCGGCCCGGGTGTTCCGGGCATCCACCCGATAATTTTTGACGAGGAAGGAAAGCAAATTAAGCGAGGCGAGGGTAAGGCCGGAAATATATGTATACAAAATCCCTGGCCGGGCGCCTTTCAAACAATATGGCGGGGCAGAGATAGATATATCTCTCAATATTATGAAAAATACTGCACAGACAAAAACAGCAAGGACTGGAGAGATTGGCCTTATCTGGCCGGTGACGCCGCCGTTGAAGCCGATGACGGCTACTATCGTATCCTGGGAAGGATTGACGATGTTATAAATGTTTCTGGTCACAGGCTTGGAACAAAGGAGATTGAATCTGTAGCTCTTCTTGTTGATGAGGTGGCAGAAGCTGCGGTTATTCCCGTAGCTGATGAAATAAAAGGTAAAGTGCCCGACTTGTACGTCGCCCTGAAACCCGGCATAAAATCCAGCCCTGAACTGGCTGAAAAAATCTCAAATACCATCTGTGATTCTATCGGCAAAATCGCGAAACCGAAAAATGTCTGGATAGTATCCGATATGCCGAAAACACGCTCCGGAAAGATTATGAGAAGAGTCCTTGCAGCTCTATCCAACAAAAAAGATGTAGGCGATGTATCAACCCTGGCAAATCCTAATATTGTTGACGAAATAAAAAAGCTGGTGCAGAAATAACTGATTAGAGCTGTTTCGCTCCGTATAAAATATATTTTATATGAAAGGGATGATTATGGAAAATCAAATACCCGAATCTGTAACAAATATTAAGGATACTACTGCCAACCCCGCACCGCTGGGTCTGCTCGGATTTGGTATGACAACAGTCTTATTGAACCTTCACAATGCCGGAATATTTGGACTTGGTTCGATGATATTGGCGATGGGGCTTTGTTATGGTGGTCTGGCTCAGGTATTCGCCGGCTGGATGGAATGGAAAAAAGGCAACACCTTCGGCACAACAGCTTTTTGTTCTTACGGGCTCTTTTGGCTGTCTTTCGTCGCGCTTGTCGTGCTGCCCAAGCTCGGTATTGGAATTTCGCCTGCCGAGCCGGCTGCTGTAATCGCCTACCTTATCTGCTGGGGAGTTTTTACCGCAGTAATGTATGTGGGAACGCTAAAAATCAATCGCGCTCTTCAGGTTGTCTTTTTCACGCTGGCTGTGCTTTTCTTTTTGCTTGCCATCGGCGACTGGGTAAGAGAAATCAACGGCAGCGTTACCATTACGAGAATTGCCGGCTATGAAGGCATCTTCTGCGGAGCATCTGCTATATACGCCGCGCTCGCACAGGTCCTCAACGAGGTCTATGGCAAAACAGTCCTGCCTTTAGGACCCGTGAGGTAAGAAACTTAATATTCTTAAATGCAAAAAAGGCGCCGGTTTGAAATAAAGCCGGCGTCTTTTTAAATTCGAAGTTAAAATCACAAGCCGTGAATCGCAAATACATTTGCTTTTATCTTTTCTATCGTCGCATCAAGCGCCGGCACAACGGCATCTTTTCTCGCTTTGCTTACCGGCAGAACTCTGTCACGCAGCCCGCCCTGCCAGTCGGTACTCTGAAGCATCACACCGCCTAAGCCGATATTCTCTTCAACTCCCTTGTCGGCCCCGCTTAAAACACTCCAGGCAAGCGACCACGCCCGCACCGTGTTGTCCATATCATACCCCCCGCCGCCGGTCATAAGTATCGGCTTTTTAAATTCCAAAAGTGAATGGACAATTTCTGCATAGATGTTATTGGTCAGGTACAAATTCGCCAGAGGGTCGCCCGCAAGACCGTCCGCACCAAGCTCGAACACTATTACATCAGGCCTATACGCAGCAATCAAAGGCTCAGAAATTTCGCGGTACACCTTCATATAAGCCTCATCGAACGTCCCCACCGGCAGCGGTACGTTCACGCAATAACCTTTGCCCTCGCCTGCACCAATATCATCCTCGAAACCGGTACCTGGAAATAAGGTTCGCCCGCTCTGATGAAATGAAATCGTCATAACGTCACTTCTGTCGTAAAAGGCTTCCTGGACACCATCGCCGTGATGAACGTCAACATCGAGATACAAAACCTTTTTGCCCGCCTCCGCCAGCGCCAGACAGCCGAGCGCATTATCATTCATATAGCAAAAACCTGCTGCCTTTTCAGGCCCTGCGTGATGCAGGCCGCCCGCCGGATTAAAGGCTGCATC
>CAYNDE010000148.1:0-4633 GCA_964395535.1 uncultured Pirellulales bacterium | reverse complement strand
GAGCCTTTTTTTATAGTGGTGCGTCTGTTTTGTTCGGCGATATTTGTCGCTATGGCTTTAACCTGTATCGGCAGGGCAAGGTCGGTGCGTATAAAGACTATTCCGGAATCCTCCGGGCCGGGACGAAAAACAGTCTTTGCATCCTGGCTAAAGAAAAGGCCTTTACCGGATAGCTTTGCCTCAGTCTTTATCGTTTTTTGATGCTTCAAGTTTATCCACCCTCTTTCCAAGTTGCTTTAACAGTTCTGGCAGACGTTTAGTTAAACTCATAAATTTTAAGGCATTTCTTATTTCTATTGCCGGTGAACCTAAGACTTTCTGGCCGGCTGATATATTTTGCATAACGCCAGACTGAGCACCAATCATAGCGCCATCTCCGATTTCGACATTATCTACAAGCCCGGCCTGTCCGCCGAGTACCACACCGTCGCCAATCTTACAACTGCCTGCGATGCCGACCTGTGCGACAATCAGGCAGCACTTGCCGATTTTTACGTTGTGAGCGATTTGCACAAGGTTGTCAATTTTTGTTCCTGCCCCGATTATAGTATTGTCAAACTTTGCCCTGTCAACGCAGCAATTGGCTCCGATTTCGACACAATCTTCGATTATGACGCCGCCGTTATGTGGTATCAGTCTGTGTTCGCCGTTGATAAAAGCATAACCGAAACCTGTTGAGCCTATTGTTGTATTTGCCTGAATGACGACATTGTTGCCTATCGTGCAATTATAATAGATAACGACGTTGCTGTCGATTCGGCAGTTTTTGCCGACCTTTGAGTTTTGTCCTATCTTGCAGCCGGCAGCAATTACCGTATTTTCACCGATGTTTACGCCGTTGTCGATAAACACACCCGGCCCGATAGAAACATCAGGGCCGATTTGTACATCCTTTGCTATTACAGCAGAAGGGTCGATTCCTTTAGCAGGCGCTTTTAATTTTGGAGCAAAAATGTTCAGGCTTGTTATCAAAGCACTGTTAACATCTTTAACAATCAATTGTGCAATATCGGCGCCTTCGATGCGTTTCTGGACGATGGCAGCAGCGGCATTTGAGCTGGCGAGTTTTGCTATGTGTGCACTGTTGGTTGCAAATGTAACGTCATTTTCACCTGCGGATTCTATTGGTGCTACCGCACTGATATTTTTTTTACCATCACCTGCCAGTTCAGCGCCGAGCTGTTCGGCTAATTGTGAAATCGTCAATTCCATTACAGATTCTCGTAAGATAATGGATTTGTATTATTTCAGCATTAATTGCTGCCCATTGTATCAACACGAGCCATAACTTCGTTTGTTATATCGATGCAGCCCTCGCTGTATAGCAGCTTATTTGTTCTGATTGCGAGCATAAGCTCGTTGGCGCTTTCGACGGGAAACTCCGGTTCATCTTTCTCGAGTACAATATCCAGCCCCATTTGTTTTGCCACTTCGGTTGTTTGCAGGAGGATATCCTTATAAATTTGTTCGGTCCACTTCTGGTCTTTTGCCGCGAGCTTCTGTTCGTAATAGTCCTGTTTCAGCGGCAGCTCCGCTCTTTTCTGGGCCAGCTCTTTTGCCAGCTCAAGGAAATCTTCTGTGCCTCTTTTTCTCGTTTCCAGGCCGGCCTCGGCTGCCTTGATTTCCGCGCTGAGCTGCTGTAGTTCCTGGAGGATTTGTTCCTGCTCGAGCTCTGCCTCTTTTCTGTATTTTTCATTCCTTTTGCAGTCCTGAAAGATTATGCGCATGCTGACTGTTCCGATTTTCCGAACTATCTTTTCTTCTCTGTTTGGTTGTGCCTCGCCGCTTTGGAAGTCGATAGACAAAACGATTGCACATATCAAGCAGCTCAAAACAAGTAACTTAACCTTCATAAATAGTTCCTTTCCTGATTTTTGTTTCGGATTGGATTTAATTTACGCTCTTCCACACATATATTTATGTATATATCCAAAGCAGTTAAAATAGCCTGCCGATTGAAAAACTAAATACCTGCGTCTCATCTTCGCCGTCTTTCAAAAGTGGTGTAGCAAGTTCAAACCTCATCGGTACCGGGCCGAACCACTGGGGTATTAATATCTGTATTCCCGTACCGACTGAAGCGCGGGGGCCGCCGGTATCAATCATACCCGAATCGACGAAGAACAGTGCTGAGAAATTATCACCCACGAGAGGGACAATGAGTTCGGCATTGGCAAGTACTATCCATTCACTGCCTATGGGGTCCTCTTTCTTTCTTCCGGCTATAGGCAAACCGTCTGCTGTCGTCGGTACACCTCTCGTGCTTACACCTCTGTAATCGAAGCCTCTTATGCCGTAATATGTGCCTGAGCCGCCGGCGTAGAATTTCTCGAAAGCCGGTGCATTACCTACTATGGTTGCTCCGTAAAGCTTGGTTGCGAGAATAGTTTTACGCTCAGCTAAGTCTTCGCGAATGGTCCGGAATTTCTGGTAAAAACCGCTTAATTTCCCGAATGTATAGTCGCCTGCGGCCTGTTCATAGCCGATATCAAATATATAACCTGTTGTGGGATTAAATTGGTCATCTGTCAGGTCCCTGCTGGTGCCGATTCGAATCGCTGTGATAAGATTGCCGCCTTTTATGTCTCTTATCTCTTTCGGTGCATCCCAGTCAATGCTGGTGATATCCACGTTCTCGTACCTGAAGCTCAGGCTTCTTCGCCAGCGGTTCTTATAGCGTTTTTCGAAGCCTAAAAAGCCTTTGAGTCTTTCTTCGTCGTAGGCCTCTTGTGCTCTTTCCCAGCTTGAGCCGGCCAAATCTAAAGATATGGGCTTATCTTTCAGGTAAGGCTCGGTGAAGCTGATTGAGTACGAGCTGACCTCCGTTCCGGGTTCGAGGGCGATTCTCAAACGCTGACCTGCGCCTCTGAAGCCCTTGCCGGTTATGAATTCACGAAGACTTTTTGGTTTATTTGTTATATCGAAGTTTCTTTCATCGTAGATTAACTGGCCTATGGCGCCCATATCAGCAGAGACACCGGCGCCTGCCATAACCATACCAGTTTTGCCCTCGACGATTGTCACCAGAGCGTCTTTCTCGTCCGGTTTGGGCGATTCGACAGGCATTATTGTGGCCGATTCGGTATATGCAGTGGTCCTTATCATTTTTTCAAGATAGCCTTTTCCGTCTCCACGCGCTATATCCGCATTGTAGAAATTGCCCGGTGTGAAGTCATATTCATCGAGTATTCGGCGAATAACTCTGTCCTGGATTTGCTCGTTGCCTGTGATATCAATCTCACCGATTCGAAAACGTCGGCCTTCGTTTATTATAAACCGCGCATCAATTTTATCCTCTGCTACGAATTTGACATCCTGCTCAACGGTTGCATCAATAAAACCACCTTCACGATACAATTTATTCATCTGCCTGACACCGGAATCGCCCTTGAGCTTATTGAAAACGTCTCCCTGCTGCATTTTAAGCTCCGAAAGCAATTGTTCATCATCGAATTGCTTATTCCCGGTGAGGGTGATTTTATCGACTGTATAAGCGGCGCCTTCATTGATGATGCAGGTAAGCTCGACTTCGCTTTTATCGGCATTGAAATTTTCTTCGACATTTATAGAGACGTTCAAAAAACCCCTTTTATAGTAGGCGTTCTGAAGGTTTGTAACGGCTTTATCGATATGTTCTTTGATATAGTATATAGGCCAGAACGTAAACTTTTTTTCCTTCAGTTTAGATACTTTTTTAAGCTCTTTCAGGCTTATTTGCTTATTGCCGGTGTAATTTACCGATGCAATTTTAACTCTATTACCCTCATTTATTATATAGACCACATTGCCCTTTGATAGTTCCTGCATATCGAGCCCTACGGTGGCGAAGGCAAAGCCTTTGTTATGATAGTGCTCAAGGATTTTGCCTCGGCCGGCCTCGGCCATAACAGGGTCGAGAAAATCCGCCTTTTTGAAGTCGAGTTTTTTGCGCAGTGTCTCCGACTTACAATTTTCATTACCGGTAAATTTAATGGACCTGACGACGTTTCGCTCCACTACGACAAAGATAAGCCTGACCTGGCCGTCGACGATGCTTTTGTTGTACCAACCCCGCTGGATGCCCGGTAATTCGGTGATGCGCTTGGCGTCCTCGTCTGCTGTTTGAGGATTGAAGGTGTCACCGACTCTGCTGCGAAGCTTTGCCAGAATTTCGCTTCGTTCCACGTTTCTGTTACCGGCTGTCTCGATACTGCCGATGCGAAGACCGCTGAGCTGTTCGCCGGAAGCTTGTTCACCGTATAGCGAAATACCGTTGAATAAAAGCAGCAGAATGCAGCAGAAAAATAGATACCTGCTGCCTCTATTGGCTGCCAGTCTCACAAGATAACTTCTCCTTGCCCCCGGGTATACAGTTTTATCCATAAAATTTTCTCCTAAAAGGGAACTCTCTGCACCGGGCTGCTCTCAAACTCAGCCGCAGGCTCTTCCATATGAGAGGCGTTTTCGAACCGGGTGTATTTTTCCAGGAATCTGAGCTCGACTACTCCGACCGGACCGTTTCGCTGTTTGGCTATTATTAATTCTGCCGTGTTATTGGGTATGTATTTTTCCTCGTTTGTAGTATCTTCTTTTTTTGAATCGCCGCGGTGGTAATAATCTTCTCTGTGAAGGAGCATTACAACGTCGGCGTCCT
>CAYNDE010000147.1:0-4639 GCA_964395535.1 uncultured Pirellulales bacterium | reverse complement strand
TGAAAAGAACTAATTGGGTAATCAGCAGGCGGGATTTTCTGAAGGCTTCGGGTGTTTGTATTGCCGGTGCAGTTTTTGGTTCGCTTTCTTCGTGTTCGGTTATCGATTCGAAGCTGTATTCAAAGAATGGCGGCGTACGATTCGGGATAGTTTCCGATTCGCACTACGCAGATGTTGATGACTTAGATATGCGATACTATCGTCAATCTCTTGATAAGATGACCGAGTGTATCGAACTGATGAACAGAAAGAATTTGGATTTTATTATAGAGCTGGGTGACCTTAAAGACCAGGATACTCCGGGTATTGAAGAAAAAACGATTGGGTATCTGCTTGCTATCGAAAAAGTTTTTCAGAAATTCAATGGTGCGACTTACCATGTGATGGGTAATCACGATATGGATAGTCTTTCGAAGGAGCAGTTTCTTGCCAACGTAAAAAATACAAAAATCAGCAGAAACCGTAAGTATTATTCCTATGACATCAATGGTTTACATTTTATCGTTCTTGACAGCAATTACCTCAAAGACGGCGGTGATTATGACCATGGTAATTTTGTTTGGACAAACACCAATATACCAGAGGAGGAACTGGCCTGGTTAAAGAAAGACCTTGCCGGGGCAAGGGGGGCGGTTATCGTTTTTAATCACCAGTTGCTTGATGGTACTGGCGATCATTATGTCGATAATGCCGGGGACGTAAGAAAAATATTGGAAGATTCAGGTAAAGTTCTGGCTGTTTTTCAGGGACATAATCACGAAGGCGGTTACAGCCTGATTGAGGGGATACACTATTATACTTTGAAAGCTATGGTGGAAGGTTCCGGGCAGGAGAATAATGCTTATGCGGTGGTTGATGTGTATCCTGATAATAATATTGTTGTTAAAGGTTACCGCAAGGCGGTGAGCAGGGAACTTGGGGTGGCAGGGGCTGTTGGGGTATAAAAAAGCAACGGGGAATGGTTGGAGTAGGTGGGATTTCTTATTTTCTTTTTCGGTTGTCTTAATCCGGTGAAAATTGACTCCGAGATATGGTGATTTGTGGGCATTTTGATGAAAAATTCATATCTATTATTATAGGAGCACCAAATATTTCTATTTATATACTCCAACTTACTACAAAGTGATCCAAAAAGTGATCCAGTAATGTTCTACCACTCATTACTTCATCTTCTACTTGACTTCTGAATGAAATATAAGTATCTTTTGCCATTGATTTTATGAGTTGTAAGTAGTTGTATGCGAAATAGTTATAAGAGGCTAAAATTTGTCCAGAACAAATTTCTAATCCGTAGATCGCAGGTTCGAATCCTGCCGGGCGTGTTGCGTTTTTGCGCAGCTATCAATCTATCGGGACCAGTCAGGCGGTTTTTGAGTCTTGATTTTAATAAAATGCAGCCAAACACCGTTGACGCCTTGTCGCTGAAAACCTAAGATAGGTAGAATAAAATAGAACGTTTTTGAAAGGTTTAGTATCGTGCGAAAAAATTGGAAAAATATTGCTTTAGGCGGATTGTTTTGTTTGTTACTTTTCATTGGAAAAGATGCTATGGCCATAAAATCAAGTATGACTAACAGTCCTGACGGAAAATTGAACGTTGCTTTTTATGTAAACGAAAAGGGACAGCCTCTCTATTCGATTCAATTAAACGGCAAGGACGTTTTAAAAAATTCGGTTTTGGGTCTGGTTAGAGACGACCAGTCATTCACGGAAGGGCTTACACTCGAAAATATCTCAAGCCTTGAAAGAATTGAAGATAACTATACGATGCTGCTGGGAAAGCGAAGGAATTGTTCATACATTGCTAACCGACGTATTTTTTCATTGAAGAACAGCAATAATGAAAAGATGCAGATTATTTTCCAGATTTCAAATGACGGTGTTGCGTTTCGTTACGCCTTTCCTGGCGACTCTGAAAAAACCTATTCGATTAAAGAGGAGAAAACCACCTTTGCCTTTGAACCGAACACCGTTTCCTGGCTTCATCCGATGCAGCCGGGCAAAAGCGGCTGGTCCAGAACTCAGCCTTCCTACGAAGAGCACTACATCATCGAGAAGCCGGTAGGAACTCGGTCGCCTATGAGCGAAGGCTGGTGTTTGCCGGCACTATTTAAAACAGAAGATGATATCTGGGTACTAATCTGTGATTCAGATGTTGATGAATCCTATTGTGCTGTTCGTCTTGCCCGGGATTCTACCGGCGGTGTTTATAAAGTTGCATTCCCTCATCCCGAAGAACATCGGGGAAAAATCGACCCCGTACAACCGACCATCACCACACCATTTAAGTCTCCATGGCGTGTTCTTATTGTAGGTGATAATCTCAAAGCAATTGTCGAGTCCACTTTAATGACCGATGTAGCGAAAGATTGTGAATATCCGAATACTGATTTTATCAAGCCGGGCAGAGCCGCCTGGCACTGGCTTCGCTACGGTGACGAAAGTGCGACCTTGCCGGTTGCCGAATCATTTCTCGATTTTGCCTCAAAGATGAAATGGCAATATATTCTTATCGATGCTACTTGGGATACTTTAATAGGTTATGAGAAGATAGCCGAATTTATCAAAAAGGCCGCAGGAAAAAATGTAGGCGTTATCCTCTGGTATAATTCCAACGGCCCCTGGAACGATGCACCTATGGGTCCCAAAAACAAAATGCACGAAAAAACAATCCGCAGAGAGGAATTCGCCAAACTTAAAGAAATGGGCGTCAAGGGCGTTAAGGTTGATTTCTTTGGTGGTGACAAGCAGGCTACGATGAAACTGTATCTGGACATCTTCAAAGACGCCGCCGATTATGGTATCCTCGTCAACTGTCACGGTGCCACTATCCCGCGGGGCTGGCAGCGAACCTATCCCAACCTTGTTACAATGGAAGCTGTAAAAGGTATGGAGTATTGCACCTTCGAGCAGCGTAATGCGAACCTGCAGCCGCAACATTGCTGCATTCTGCCATTTACCCGCAATGTCATCGGTTCAATGGATTTTACACCCATAGTATTCAATCCACGCATTCGTGGTGTAACCTTGCGTACAACTTTGGCGTTCGAATTGGCGCTCTCGGTCATCTTTGAATCCGGTGTGCAGCACTTTGGTCTTGTGCCAGATGAATATGAGCTGATGCCCGATTTTGTCGTCAGCTACCTGCAGAACGTTCCGACCGCCTGGGACCAGACGCGATTGGTTGACGGATACCCCGGCAAGTTCGTTGTCATCGCGCGTAAAACCGGTGACAAATGGTACATCGCCGGCATTAACGGCGAGAACGAGAAAAAAGAGCTGTCGCTGGATTTGTCTTTTCTGCCGGCTGAGACCAAGGCAACCTTAATCACCGACGGTCCAGACAGAACCTTTAGCCGGAAAACTCTTGAAAAAGAAGCTGTTCTCAAACCGGTTATTGAATTGTTGCCGAACGGCGGATTCGTTATTGTCACCGATTAATATATGTTAATTGTCTGATGTCTTCAGCTCTCTTTTCAGTTTTTATTACGGCAGCTCTGCTACTTTCGGCCAGCCGTCTTCCCAGACTATGGTCGATATCTTCAATTCCGAACGTCCGGTCCGGCCGTGATAGGCGTGAAAGACAAGATAATCACCGCTTGTCTCCTGCACAACGGCACAATGTCCTGGCCCAACCCACAGGCCGTCTTCACTGGCTGCCAATAGTTCTGTTCCACCGCCTTCGGTCATCGCTTTGCCTTCTCTGTCCACATAGGGGCCGGTGACATTCTTCGACCTGCCCACCATAATCCTGTACGTGCTTTTTGCACCACGGCAGCAGAAATCGAAGGAGACAAACAGATACCAATAATCTTTATGCTTAACTATGAACGGCGCCTCGATTGCCCCCTCTACCGGCGGAGTTTCATGAGAGCTTTCCCGTGGACGGGCAGCCAAGTTGTAGATAGTCGTATCTTTGTCGGAAAACTTTCCCGTCTTGGGGTCGATACGATGCATCATAATCCCGCCCCAGAAACTGCCCCAGCAGAGCCATGCCTTGTCTTTGCTTTCCAGCACCAGGTTGCCGTCAATGGCATTCCAGTCGGTTTGGCCCTCTCTCGAACGAACAACCATACCCTGGTCTTCCCACTTGTAATCCGGGCTGTTCGGGTCCAGTGTTTTATTTGTGGCCAGGCCGATGGCAGAGTTATTTTTGCCGAAGGTCGAGACCGAGTAGTATAAATGGTATCTGCCGTTAAAAAACGAGACATCCGGTGCCCACGCCCCACGCGCCCCTGGAATTTCCTCTGTAGCCCATTCCGGCAGCCTTTCAAAGACACTTCCACAGCGTTGCCAGTTATGTAAATCCTTCGAACAGCGTATCGGTATAATCCCGCTTCGCCTCCCGCCGCCCGTGCAAAAGACATAGAAGGTATCATCCTGTCGTATCATAACAGGGTCGTGGACTCGTAAATCTCCCTGAAGCTCAAGCATTTTCGGCACTTTTAGTGTTTGTGATTTTGCTATTGTATAGCAACCCCACATAAATACGCTGAAGATTGTAATAATTGTACCTGCAAGACATTTTTGCTTAATTTTTTTCATAAAACTGCCCCTGAATCCGGATTGTCAAATGCAACCAGCTTTTTAGATTATTATTTCAACGGCACACGAAGAACCGTTAAAGAATATGGCTTAA
>CAYNDE010000146.1:0-4645 GCA_964395535.1 uncultured Pirellulales bacterium | reverse complement strand
CCTTTTCTAAAAAAATGAAAATCCTGTTCTTCTCACACTATTTTGCACCCGAAGGCAATGCCCCAGCCAACAGAACGTATGAACACTGCAAACTGTGGGCACGAGAGGGACATAATATAACGGTTATCACCTGTGCACCAAACGTCCCCAACGGAATCGTTTACGCGGGATATAAAAACAGATTATTTGCGCAAGAGATGATGGACGGCATCAAAGTACTCAGGGTCTGGACATATATAGCTGCTAATAAGGGAACAACCAAGCGGATAATAAACTACCTCTCATATATGCTCAGCTCGATATTTTTCAGCTTCTTTTATAAAAGGCCCGATGTCATTATAGCAACTTCGCCGCAGTTTTTCTGCGGCTGGGCAGGCCTTATAGCAGCCAGATTAAAAAATGTTCCCTTCATCCTGGAAGTCCGTGATATCTGGCCTGAATCCATCGCAGCGGTCGGAGCAATTAAAAATAAAAGAATATTACGAATGCTCGAACGCCTGGAAACAAAGATGTACAAAGCAGCCGGCCATATCGTCACCGTCGGTGAAGGCTATAAGAAAAAACTGCTGGAAAAAAACGTCCCAGAGGAAAAAATTACGGTGATACCCAACGGAATTGACCCGGAGGTTTTACAACCGGCTCAGCCAAACAAACAAATAATCCAAAAATACAACCTCGAAGGTAAATTAGTATGCTCTTACATTGGGACAATCGGAATGGCGGCCGGACTCGATGCCGTCATTGAAACTGCAAAAGAGCTGAAAAAACAAAACGACAAAAGCATCGTCTTTATGCTGGTAGGTGACGGCGCTGAAAAAGAGACCCTTCAACAAAAAGCGGCGGAAGAAAGTCTCGACAATATAGTTTTTACAGGCAGGGTCGATAAAAAACAAATACCGGCTTACCTGTCGGTTTCCAACGCCTGCCTGATTCACCTGCGGAAAACTGAACTGTTTAAGACGGTTTTACCTTCAAAAATCTTCGAGGCCTGTGCGACGGCGAAACCGATAATTCTCGGCGTCGAAGGTTTTGCAGCAGACTTTGTAAAAAAGGCAAATGCAGGTATCTGCATAGAGCCTGAAAACCCGAAACAATTGCTCAATGCAGTGAAAAAACTGTCACAAAATCCCGGCCTTTGCCGCAGCCTCGGTAAAAACGGTCAGGAATTTGTTATAAAAAATCATGACCGCAAAAATCTTTCGGCAGAATTTCTTGCCCTGCTCGAATGTACCGGCAGACAAAAACATACTTTGTTCCGCCGTCACAGCACCAGACAGCCAGCAAAAGGCAGGATTGAGCAAGAACCCGCCATAAACTGCGAATCTTTATATCAAACCAATCAGCACATCACTCGTTGACATTCCACAAGTAAATCTTTAATCTATTATATATGATTCGGTTTTATCATATTGCGGCTATATTCTGCCTGATAGCATCGCTTACCGGCTGCGACGGTGAGAGGCAACAAAATAAAAAAGCCGTCTGGGAAGATGTAAAACTCGGCGACCTCACTCCCGCCAACCAAGGGCCGCAGATTAAGCGGCTGGATTCCATAAATTTCCAGATTCATACCTTCGAATTACCTGCTGAAAACACCGGCAAACTTGATGATATTTCAAAAATTCTCTATACCCAGCCATTCAGATTCAAACACTTTAAAGCCTTCGGTGCCAACTCATTTTCAGTTAGCTTCGGCAGAACAAGTTTGGGCAACCAAATCTTCGATATGCTTTCAGAAGCCGGCGCAAGAAGAGTCGGCTCCACGGTGATGTTGCTTTCCGACGGTCAATCTGACGACCTGCCGATTATCAGATTATTCAACCAAATAAGCATTTACTATACTTCAACAGACGGCTCAATCAAGACGGTCACCGCCGGGCCGGGCCAGCTTGCACTGCGAATAAAAACGCAAAGAATACCGGGCTTAAGAGGCGCTTGTAACGTCAGCTTCACCCCCGTATCCCCCTCGCCGTTAAAACAGCTAACCACCAAATCATCCGACATCTCAGCATCTAATGATACGCTCTTCGAGTCCTGTAGTTTCAGCCTGAAAATGAGCCCGGGCGACTTCATATATCTTCGACCTCTGCAATATATCAGCCACCAAAACTCATTAGGCAGTCTTTTCTTCAGCAGAGCCGCTGCTAAACCTTACGTTGTCAGTTTCCTAATCATCTGCACACATATTAGTGACTGAGCATATATGCCCGACGCAACAGTTATACTTACAAGATGTGAAGAATACGACCACACGAAAATATCAGACAACCTTCAAAGACATTTTGAGCTTCTCGGCGGCTTGCAGAAATTTATCAAACGAGGTGACAGTGTCCTGCTTAAGCCGAATTTTATCGCTCCGCGTTCGGCACATCACGCGACACAAACCCATCCTGTCGTTATAATCGAGACTGCGAAACTGCTGAAAGATTTTGGCGCAAAACCATTTGTCGCAGACTCGCCCGCCTGGTCAAACGTCGAGAACTGCATTAAAAAATTAAAACTTCAGGAACCTCTTAAAAAGCTCAACGTCCCATATAAACAGCTCAAAAGGGCTAAAAAATGCAAAATCGGCGACAACACCGTCGGGATAAGTTCATCGGCGCTCGATGCAGATGTAATTATAAACCTGCCGAAATTCAAATCACATCAGCAGCTTGTTGCAACCTTCGCCATCAAAAATATGTTCGGGACGGTCTGCGGAAAGAGAAAGGCGATATGGCATTTTAGAAAGGGCAAAAAGCCGGAAAAGTTTTGTCGCTTTCTTATAGATATTTTCAAATACCTCAATCCAGCTTTGACAATCATAGACGCCGTATATGTGATGGATCGAGCCGGCCCAATCAAGGGAAGAACGAGACCTCTCGGCTATCTTATCAGCGGCACAGAACCCATCGCACTTGAAATCACCTGTGCAAAGCTGATAAATCTTAAACCTGAGGATGTGCCTATTATCGAGACTGCAAGAAGAATCGGTTTTGGCTGCTCTGATTTCGGGAAAATTGAAATTCTCGGCGACGGCCTGCCTGAAAAACCGTGCACCGATTTCGAGCTGCCAAAACTTATCCCGATAAGATTTTCCTTAGCACACGTCTGCAGAAGTATTGCAAAACAAATCGTCCTGCTTGCCAAATCAGGCATTGAAAAAAATAAAAACAGCTGGTAAAATACTTTTCGAAATGAAGAAAGAAAAAAACAAGCCTGCCAAAAAAACTAAAATCCGTTTCTATTTAGCCGCTCTTCTGGTCGTAATAACGGCTTTGCTTTTTATCTATACCTACCGGCAGCAAATCGAATCCCTCTTCACAAATACTAAACGAGATATAGAAGTACAAAGGCTGTCAAGAAAAGACTGGGCTAATCGAATCGAACTGCCGGGACTGCCGAATTTCCATAAGGTCTCGGATGAGCTGTACAGAGGAGCTCAGCCGACAAAACAGGGAATAGAACAACTGAAAAAACTCGGTATCAAAACAATTATAAACCTGCGCTCATTTCATTCCGACAGAGACGAAATAGCCGACAGCAATTTGCTGTACGAGCATATTTATATTAAACCCTGGCACCTGGAAGATAAAGATACCATCCGCTTTCTACAAATAGTATCCGATGAATCAAACCATCCAGTTTTTGTCCATTGCAGGCGGGGAGCAGACCGGACAGGTTCGATGTGCGCAATCTACCGAATCATAGTGCAGGGCTGGAGCAAGCAGCGGGCAATAGAAGAAATGACTAAAGGCGGCTTCGGATTCAATAAACTCTATATGAATTTAATAAAATACATCGAGCAATTAGATACTGAAAAAATCAAACAGTCCGTAAGTACCCAGACAATCACTAATTAGACGAATCACATTTCAAACAACTATAAAAACATCAACGATATTGCTTTCGTTTCATTCTCAGATGTTAAAAAACACAATCGATTATAAATTATAGAGATGTAAACACCGAAAGTATCTTGTCTCTATCGGCTTTGCTGAATTCGTGGCCGTAAAATCTTACAAAAATCTCTTTTCTCATTTGCTCTTCGGTTATATCGGGGTGGGCGTTAGAAATGGAGCTGCGAACAATTTGTTTTGCAGCATCATACATAGAGCAGCCCATAATCAGGCGCTGCTCGGCGGTTTTCTGCATCATTAATTTTCGAAACAAAGCAGCAATCTCAGGATGAGTGTCATTCATTTATTCACCTCTTTATAAAGCTGTTCCAAACCCAGCTCTCGAACCCATTTATCGATATATTTCAGGTCCAAACCATCCGTCGCTTCAATCAAATTCTTTACATCTTTCAGCTGCATTTCAGAAAGACTGTCTTTTGCCCAAATCAGCTTGGATATAATCAAATCTTCCGGCGAGGCAATCCACACAGTACATTTTTCTATCAGTACCTTCTTTCTGCGAGAGAATTCGGCTTGCTGATATGCCGAGGACTTTTTAACAATAAAATCAACCTTAATGATATGTTGATTATGTATCAGATTGAACATCCCCTGCCGTAAAACTTCCTTTTCAATCATTTCCGTATTTATGTAGAAATCGCCCTGAAAAAGTGCGGCAAATCGGTCAACATCTTTCTGCTTCAATTCTATCACAATATCTATATCTCTTGTCATTCTCGGTATGGAATAGTAATTGGCAGCAATCG
>CAYNDE010000145.1:0-4669 GCA_964395535.1 uncultured Pirellulales bacterium | reverse complement strand
GCTGGTCACCCGAACTGTAGCGTTCACGACACTGCCAGAATCCATATGCCCATAAGGGAAGCATAGGAGCATTCCCCGAAAGATTACGGTATGCGGCAATCACATCATCGGCGGATGGGCCGTAAAACACAACATAATCGAGTAATTTTGCATTGGGGGATATGAACGTAGTCAGATTATCAGTAATTTTCCACGATACCTTTGGCGTATTTGTTGCTTTGCAGGCCAGTTGTATCTGATGTTCGCCTGCTGTAAGATTTACCAGTGTGCTGACGGTTGAAGGAAGCCACATGTTACTCAGATCAATGCAGGGTTTTCCATCTACAGTTACAAAATGACGGTTTTCCATATCTCCATAGTCAACAAATAAAGAATAAATACCATCTGCAGGAACCTTTAATGTACCACAATAAACTGACTGGTTTTGTGATCGTCGTTGTGTTCCGGAGGTTGTTGTAATATCTGCTGTCTGATTATTCCCTGCAGGTTTTTCTTGTTTTTCCAGTGTAATAAAATTATCAGCCGGATTAAAATCTGTAAGCCCATACTGATGCCAGAGCAGTCCGTAACCCTTATTTGAATAGATAAAAGGGATGGAAATCTGTGAATTCACCTGGATAAGCCGTCGTGTGATATTCTTTAAATTGAAATGTCCATCCTGGAACTGGCCCAGTCCGAAAAAATACTCATCATCGGGTGATTCAAAACTTTGTTCCGCCCTGAAGCATGATTCTCCTCCAACTGTATCGGGGATCAGTTTTCGTGAATTCAATTTTTCCCTCAGGAAGATATTACCGGTGTTATCAGCGAATGACAATGTACCGGATTGTTTGTCAACAGATACCGATATCTTACTTCCATTTACTTCAAAAGCATCAGGGGATTCGTTAACTTTAAATACAGGATTCTGTGAGTTCCTGATAAAAATCAGTTCCGTATCCTCTGGCTGAGTGCCTTTGAAGAACCTGATCCTCATAGCATTATCCGCTATAGGGTAAATATTGAGAGTTCCGTCAGAGAGCTTAATGTATATTCCCTCGGCTGACTGTTTGTAGGATTTTATTGTCTGCCCTGCACAAAACGCGGATAAAATAATAAAGATCAGAAAAATCGAAAATCTCTGGTTCATTTTGTATGATGATTTAAAATTCCATTTTGATCTTAATAAAGATAAGTCTATTTTTTTGATATAAACTATTATCTGATGTTCTGGCTAAAGAACGGTTACTGTACGACCAAAGCATCAATAGCGACCGGTCCCGGACCACGATTAATAATTTTAATATTATGCTGGCCTGGTGTCAAGCCAGTTGTCTCATAAACGTTTTGCTGAGCCTGACGTTTACCTTGTACTGAAAGGTCTATAGAGGTGTGAATCGTGCCATCAATCTGAATCTCAACCTTTCCGGCTCCATTTTCTTTCGGGGCTATAACAATGAAGCTGCTGCCGGTAAATGAACAACTCCAGATATCTCCGGGTGTTTCGCTGACAGTTAGATCATTGTTATAGTCGCCGGTCTCCAGGTTGCAACGACGAAGCCAGCCAGGTGCCCTAGTCCCAGAGTCATCATCGTTAATCCAGCCCTTGTCGTGGGTGATACGCAGAACACGACACCTTGACGTCAGTTGCTGATCAGCGATCCTCTGCATCGGCTGCACTGAATCACCGGGCGTTACTGACAGTCCTTGATAGTTCTGAACAAAAGTCAATGGTATATCAGAACCGAGCAATTCGACTTTGGATACTTTACCCAGAGTTGCACAATCAGTGTGCAGAGCCTTGAGTGTGATTGGGCCGCCTTGCCAATCGAGAAGTGCGGCATAAACATTGCCGTTGTTGCGTGTGTAGCAAACTGCATTTTCACTACAGACTTCAAAAGGACGGGAACCATAGACAGCTTCACCGTTGACTTTTAGCCAGGCACCAATGTCTTTACAAAGTTGTGTTACCTCTGGATCAAGATCGCCGCGACCATGCTGAGTGATGTTGAGCAACATGCTGCCATTGCGTGAAACATTCTTCATCAGAAGCTCAACAACCTTTTTTGGGTCCATATACTTCTGCCCGGTTCGGTAGTGCCAGTCGGCAACGGTCGTTTCCGTCTGAAATGGATAAGCCATGATTTCAGGTTCAATGTCAGCTTCAGTGCTCTTGACAATGGCGCGTTCAACGATTGGAATAAGTTCTGGGGTCTTTTTGAAGCTGTTGTAACGCCCGCCCACACACTTGAGGTTGATGACCACATCCATCTTACCCGGGTTCCACTTCAGGGAATTGTTGTAGAAGTTCGCTACTAACGGCGGAGCCAGAAAACCCAGCCCCATTTTCACGCCCAAATCCAACAATGTATCGCCAGCAGCCTCATCGAAGTATATCACATCGGGGTGATATTTGGTGATAGCGTCATTCACCCGCCACATGAACTGGTTGGCAAAGGGCGAATTCAGCGGATCCTTTTTGTCGTGAACTGGTCCGTAAAGGTCCACCGGGTCCAATCCTTCCCACCATCTTCCTTTTCCGTCCCAAATAGTATGTAGTGCATCGTAAGGCACGCCCATCATCGGACCAGTCTTGTCACTTGTGTACCGAACGGTCATGAATTGACCCCATGTTCTGGGCGGAGAGTTGTGAAAACCGATACCGAACCGCATACCTCGCTTACGTGCAGCCTTTTCCCATGTACCAACAATGTCCTGTCTGGGACCAATATTAACAGAATTCCAGGGTTGGTAAGCGGAATTCCAGCAATCGAAATTGTCGTGGTGAACGCCCATTGCCATGAAATATCGTGCTCCCATTTCCACGAATAAATCCATTAACTCATCCGGATTCCAGCGGTCAATCACCCAGTTGTGGCAGATGTCCTTATAACCGTATTCTGAAGGATGTCCAAAGTGACTAAGATGATATTTGTACTGAGGACTGCCCTGAATATACATTCCCCGTGCATACCAGTCACCTTGTTCTGGCATGGATTGCGGATCCCAGTGTGCCCAGGCGCCAAACTTGGCTTCGCGCCACCAGTCAGGCACTGTGTAAAGCCGGCTCAATTCTTTCCAGTCGGCCGGATATGGACCGTTAGCCACCGGTAGGGGAGGCAGGTTCCATATATCAGGCGGCAGGTCCAGGTTCCCGTTTCCTGTTATTATACAGTCGATATTTACAAACACGTCATTACTATCCAGACTGATAGTAAGTCTGGCACCGTCAGGAATTGTAACATCGGTAATCGCATGAAGAAAGGAACCGGTCGAAGCTCCCGAAGAATGCATATTCAGTTTTACAGGAGGCCGGTCGTTGACAGAAACATTTATGGTACCCGCATTAACTGATGCATAACGAATTGCAAGTTTAGCGGAACGGGGCAGGTTTGTAAATTTAACAGCCTGTCCGGGCCCGGAGAGGCAGACCACATACCCTTTTGAGGCTTCATTGTCGGCTGCTTTTGATGCACCACCGATGGCTTCGGCGGTTTCAGCCTCGTAAGTGCGCTTATCAGAAGTCGTGGATGATGTTGAAACAAAGAACAAAAGGATTGTTCCCACCAGGAAAATCCGGATGCTAATGAAATTGAAATGAATGAACATAATTCTCATATTTTAAAAGACTAAGGGCTCAGTTTCATTATCCCATCCAAAAAAAAGTTGACAAATAAAAAGTCAGCATTCGTTTTTTTAATCCTGTTTTATTTTACTGTTATACTGATTTCCCCGCCAGCAAGTCCGTCTGCTTCCGCACGGAGAGTAATCGTTCCTTTCTTTTTATTTTCTAAAGGTCTTAGTATTGCCAGGGCCCGTCCGTGATAAGTCTTACATACCGGACTATTAAAACTCTCCATGTCATCAGGGCAGGCATTCCCTGAACCGGCTCTTTCACCATCTCCTGATACCGTATATGTTACCGGAATATTTGCGTCGGGAATAACAATGCCCTGAGCATCGGTTATTTCAACCTTAACATAAGATAAATCATTTCGGGAGGCATTTATTTTAATCCGGTCTGCCGTGAGTTTTACTTTAACCGGAGTCCCTGTTGTTTTCAGTTCTTTCGAAGCTGCTTCTTTTCCATTCTCTAAAGCTATAGCTTTTAAAATCCCAGGTTCATAAGGCACTTTAAAACGCACAATTAATCTGGAAGTGTCGGAAACCGGTTTCTCATCAATGATTTTTCCATTTAGTTCAAGCCGGATAACAGGAAAACTCGTGAAGACCCTTATGTCCATCATTTTGCCTTCATTTCCTTCCCAATTCCAGCTCTGTAATTCATCGGGCCATCCCCACAAACTGACAACTTCTCTTTTTCCATCAGCAATGGGGGAATGAACAACCATTTCCAGCCTGCTGTTTTTCCAGACCACATCTCTATATAATAACTGTGTTTTTTTAGAACCACACAGGTCAATATCCCCGCAGAATGCATTGAAATAATCCGGCCATGACGAAGATCTTGAAAAACCTCTTCTATTGGTTCTGGCTGTATCAACCAGCCGGGAACTGCCGATTCCCGCTTCTCCAAGGTAATCCATTGCAGTCCAGACAAAATCTCCGATTACCCAGGGATTCTTTTCTACCTGTTGCCAGTAGTCGTAAGCTTCTTTGGGGAATGATTCCGTCCCCATCATAATTCTTTCCGGGAATAGTTCATGGTCCGGTTCATATTGTGTCCGGA
>CAYNDE010000144.1:0-4671 GCA_964395535.1 uncultured Pirellulales bacterium | reverse complement strand
ATGCAGGCTATGAAAAAAATATTAAGCGTTATTTACAAAAGCTGCAAAGATTGATACAAAATAGCAAGGAAAAGAAAAAAATGTAACACGGCCAAGATGGCCGTGCTATAGGTGTTAAAGATGGCCAAGGATTTATTGCGTCAGAAATTGAGAAGTCGCCTTAAGAAAATCGATGAAAAACAGAGAGTTGAGAAAAGCAGAAAGGCCTGTCAGAATCTGATTTCTACGCCGCAGTTCCGCGGCGCCTCGGTGGTTATGATGTTCTTATCGCTGCCGGACGAGATAGATACAACGCAAGCTATAGAGCACGGCTGGCGAGAGGGTAAAACGATAACCGTCCCTAAAGTGTACTGGCAAGAGAAATATATGATACCGGTAAAGATAAATTCGTTTGATGAAGGTTTCTCAACCGCGGTTGCAGGTCTGAGGAATCCTGTAACGGGCGAGTCGGTTCCGCTTGAGCAAATCGACCTTGTTGTCACGCCTGCACTCGGCTTTGACCGGGCCGGGCACAGGGTAGGCAGAAGCGGCGGTTTCTATGACAGATTCTTCGCTGAACAAAAATTAAGGGCAAAGAAATGCGGATTCGGTTTTGCAGAACAGGTTTTAGAAACAGATTTGGTACCCGCGATTGCGACAGATGTACCCGTAGATTTTCTCGTAACTGATGAGCAGATTTTGTATTTTAAGTAACACGGGCTTCCAGCCCGTGTTAACACGGCCAAGATGGCCGTGTTACAGTTAAGGAGGTTTATAATGGCTCGTTATCCTTTAGGTCCATACGCAAGAAAAAGAACTCAAGGCGGCAAATGGCTTTATATTGTCCTTGCGGTTCTTATTGCAGGTGTGGCTATCGCCGGCATTTTCAGATTTAATCCATTCAGCAAAGAGAAGCCTGATGAGACGCTAACAGATATAACTCAGCAGCAAGAAACTGAATCCGGCACAGCCGGACTCGAAATTGATAATGAGCCGGCAGAAGAAATTGCTGAACCGGATGCTAAGTCGATACCTGTCGAAAAAGAGCCTAATCTTGTAACAATACCGCAGCCGGCCGTAGAAACTGACCCGCGGGCAGCTTCGCTTATCGCTGAGGCCGCAGACTGCATCAATGCGAAACCTGCTAGAATTATCGAGGCTCGCAGCAAGCTGAATGAGGCACTGGCCTTTACAATGAACGCAGAGCAGCAAAAAATTGTCAAAGACCAGCTTTCAGCACTTGCGGACGAGTGGCTGTTCAGCAGAAAAATCTTCCCTTCAGACCCTCTTTGCAGCAGCTACACAGTCAGGCCTGGAGAAATCCTTTCCGATATAGGTGATAAGTATAAGGTACCGTATAAAATACTTATGCAGATTAATAACATTCCCCGCCCGGAAGCTCTTCAGGCCGCCCAGACGATAAAGGTTATCAACGGCCCGTTCCACGCAACAGTGCACCTGTCCTCTTTTACGATGGATATCTACCTTCAAAATACTTTCGTTAGAAGTTTTCGGGTCGGCATCGGCCAGCCGGGGCTGGAAACTCCGACGGGTCTCTGGCGGGTAAGAAAAGGTGGAAAACTTATTGAGCCGCCCTGGAAACATCCGGTGACCGGAAAAATCCTTCATCCGGGAGACCCCGAATATGCTCTGGGCTCGAGATGGATAGGTCTTGAAGGCATCGATGAGAATACAAAAGGCAGGGACGGCTTTGGCATTCACGGCACAAAGGACCCCGAGACCATCGGTGATGCAAGTTCACGGGGATGCATCCGATTACATAACGGCGATGTAATATTTGTCTATGATTTACTTGTGCCTGTTGATTCCAGAGTAAAAGTTGTTGATTGAACCCGCCAGATATGAAATCATCTCACGGGTTAAACAGGCAAATTTTTTTCTTTCTGTTGAGCCAAAGGATGGTTCAAGTGAGACGAAAAGGGAGTATAACATTTTGGGCCTGGATAATTTCGGCTGCAATCCATTTAATTGTACTCGGTTTATTGGCGATTATTCAATTCTCCCCATCCCGTGCCGAAAAAATGCGAAGCGCCGTTCCGACGGCTAAAATACAACAGGCCGGAAGAATTCTTCACTCAGCTCCCCAAGGCCCGAAACCGAAAATAAAGGCGCCAGAATTCGAAGGATTTGAAAGTAAAGCGGGCCAACAGATAAGTTCAAGTCAGACTTCGGCGAGCTCAGTCGAGCCGATTTTTACCCAGTCAAAGAATGGAAATGTGGATTTTAACGATTTTCCCGGGACTTTGGTCTCTGAAAAAAGTTTTATCCCTTTAAGCAATTCTATATTTAGTCACGAGAGCGATTTTTTTACCAGCCGAACAAGCCACCGCAAGCTCTGCTATCTCGTCGATTGTTCCGGCAGTATGAGCGGGATGTTCGGCTGGGTACAGCAGCAGCTCAAACAATCAATCGAGAGCCTGGAGCAGGACCGGTACTTTTGCATTATTTTTTTCGGCAATGATAAAATCTTCAGGTTTGGTGATGGAAAGCTGGTTCGCGCGAGCAATAAAACCAAGCAGGCTGCCGTCGAATTCATCAACTCGGTTCAGCCTGCCGGTAAGGCTGATGCGTTCTCGGCTTTGAAGGCGGCGATTCAAACCCGTGACGCCACCGGCTCGCCCCCTTCGCTTGTTTATTTTCTGACGGATGGTTTTGAACTTGCGGATGAGAACAGCGATTTGTCTGAGCAGCAAATAACTGGTTATCTAAAAGATTATGCGCCGTCAGTACAGTTTAATACTATAGGTTTTTGGCCGCAGGAGCAGGACCGCAGACTTCTCGAAGCAATAGCCAAAGAAAGCGGCGGCCGGTTTTTCCTAATCACAGATGAGTACAAAAAAAATTCTGAAGAAAGGTAGCACGGCCATCCTGGCCGTGTTAACACGGGCTTCAAGCCCGTGTTACAACAAAAGAAAGGAAGCTATGGAACGAAGGGGACATTTGTTGAAGGCAGCTTTGTTGTTGATTGTATTCGGCTGCATATTGGCTTTTGTAATTGCAATCCGCACCCAGTTGAAAACCAATGATGCAGGCTCAGCAGGTACGCAGACTTTTCTTGAGCAGTTCGTGGTGGGCGGCGGGCCTATCGTCTGGTTTGTTCTTTTTCCAATCTCTCTTGTTACGGCATTTCTGGCGGCTGAGCACCTTCTTACGGTTCGGCGCAAAAGGCTTTTACCCAATGGCTTAAATGAGCAAATCATCGAGACGATACAGCAGTGCGGGCTTGAAAAATTAGATGAGCAAATCTCCGACAGGGACGATTTTGTAAGTAAAGCAGTATCACGGGCCTTGAGACAAGCTGGGGTGGATTTCTTCAGGATGAGAAACCTTATCGCAGAATCGCTGCAGGACCAGACCTCGCAGTTATTTCGCAGAATCGAATGGCTCAATTTGATTGGCAACGTGTCCCCGATGGTTGGCTTGTTCGGGACGGTTTTCGGAATGATTAAACTGTTTAATGCCATTGTACGCGCGGGTGGCCAGCCTGCACCGGCACAGCTGGCAAATGGAATTTCGGTTGCCCTTGTAACGACGTTCTGGGGCCTGTTTATTGCGATACCTGCACTGGCAATTTATGGTGTGCTAAGAAACCGCATTGAACAACTGGCCGGCGATGCTGTGCTCCAAGCTGAGGATATAATGCCGCAGATACGAAAATGCCTGAAAAAACAAATCGAGGCAAAACTGAAAAACAAAGAACAAATCAAGCCGCGAATCGAGCAGATAGAAAGCAAAAAGACAAAAGCGACTGGTCAAACCGCACAGTTATAAAGGCAGGGAAAAACTCAATGCTTCATAAGACAAATAGTCGTTTTGACAGCAGTAATCATACCTTCAATTTAATAGCTGTTATAGATGTCGTCTTTTTGCTGATTATATTTTTTCTGGTGGTATGCCGGTTTATAGAGGCTGAAAACTTTGAGGTCTCCGTCACTGATAACTGCGAGTTCGCCGAAGTAAAAGAAGATACACAAACGCAAATGGCAACGGTAACAGTTATGAAAAACGAGGATGGGAAAATTGATTTTGCTGTCGGCCCGGACAAAATCACCGTTTTTAGTAACACGGGCTTCCAGCCCGTGTTAACACGGACAAGATGTCCGTGTTACAATGAGGTGGTTGCAAAAATTGCTCAATCGATAGATTCATACCTGCTGAATTTGCCGTCGGATGACCGGGTTGTGATTTTACGAATCGACAAAGATGTTTGTTTTGCGGATGCTCAGTGCGCACTGGCCGGTGTTGCGAAGAGCCGGGCGGCAAATATTCAGCTTGCCGTATTGAAAGAAAAACGTCTAAATCCGGAATAATTTTTTGGGTGCAATCGGGATTGCGCATCTTACCTTCTTGGTTTCAGCGTATTTCTTTCCCAGAATACGCCTTCAAAATAACCCTGAATATTTTTATCTGTTTGGGCTGATTTCAGACGCTTTGCAGCGAGCAGGCAGTATTCAGTCTCAATTTCAACCCCGACGAATTTACGATTCAGCTTTTCGGCGACCACGCAGCTTGTGCCTGAGCCCATAAATGGGTCAAAGACAAAATCATTTTCATTTGTGCTTGCGAGGATTAGCTTAGCTAAGAGTTTTTCCGGTTTCTGCGTCGGATGCTCGGTGTTTTCAGGCATTGACCAGAAAGGAACGGTTAAATCATTCCATAAATTTGATGGAT
>CAYNDE010000143.1:0-4682 GCA_964395535.1 uncultured Pirellulales bacterium | reverse complement strand
TAATGGAACTGCTTGCTATGCTCAGAGACGACCACACCAATCTCGGCTCTTTCCCAGACTTTATCGAGTATGTCAAATCGGGAGGAAAAGTTTTACCGCTTCAATTGATGTATAAAGACGGCAATTTTATTGTCTTGAATGTTGAGGATGCCAACGAGCCTGGTGTATTAAAGACTGATATCAGGCTTGTAGAAATTGATGATAAGCCGCTAAATTCTTTCATCGAGCGCTATCGTAGATACATCTCTGCCAGCACAGATTATTTCAAGGATATAATTATCGCAATGCGCTTTGCAATGTATCTGTGGTATTTTGAGGGACATCGTGATAGCTACAGGATTAAAATGGAGGATGAAAGAGGCCTGTCTCATACAAAAATGGTGGAAGCCGTTAGCGTTGATATAGAGATTAAAAAGAAAAAGACTAAAGCCAAAGATATGTTTGCTTATCAATTTTATAAAAACGGCAGCGCATGTTTTTTCAGGGCATTGTCCTTTAATTCGTTGAATGAGGATTTGACGGAAAACATCTGGATACGCAAAAGATTGATAAAAATACTCAACAATCTTACATCTGATATGAAAAAGAGAGATAGTTCAATACTGATTGTGGACATTCGCAATAACGGCGGCGGGGATACTTATTACGGCGTGGAATTATTAAAAAGAGCATCCAGCAGGCCTTTCAAAAAATCCCAAAGACGTATAAGAAATTCAAGAGCAGCCAGAAAGGCATACATAATTAACGGGCTGCAGAAGAACCGAATACCGGCCTTTCTTCATTTGGAAAATATCTTCGACTTTAATTTGTATGGTTTGAAAACGAAAGATTTTGAAATTGAAGGCCAATACTGGCGCAGCAAACAGCAAATAGTGGAACCTTTAGCTGATGGTTGGGATGGCACACTCGTTATACTTATTAACGGCCTGACGGGCTCGGCTGCATCAGAATTTGCAGGTGTTGTAAAGGATAATCAGCTTGGCCTTATTGTTGGCAAAGAGACTGGCGGGGGGGCAAGTTTTTATGGAGGCTTAGTCCCTGTAATTTTGCCCAACAGCGGACTAATATGTAATTTATCTACCGAAAAAGTTATACGGCCGGCTGGTTTCGACGACGGCAGGGGAGTATTACCCGATTTTGAGCTTGATGTAACATTGGAAGATGATGTTTTAGTTGAAAAAATTTACAATCATATTATGATAGAATCACCGAATTAATATACTCTTAAAAGGACACTGACGTTTTATGGAAGATTGGCAGATTAGTAAATCTCTTGGACAATGCTTTGCTACCGGCAGGATTATGCAGCCCGGTGAAGAATATTTCGCAGCTCTGGTTGAGACGGAAGACGGTTTGCAGAGGCGGGACTTTTGTCTCGATTACTGGCAGCAAAACAAGCCTGAGGTTTTTTGTTTCTGGAAAAGTCGGATACCGCGCCCCGATGAAAACAGACAAATATTTATTGATGACGATATGCTGTTTGCTTTCTTTGAACGCCTTGCAGCAGAGACCGAGCAGGAAAGGTTGAACTTCAGATTTGTACTTGCCTTAATTCTGATGAGAAAGAGAAAGCTCAAATATGATTCATCCCACAGCGAGGACGAAAAAGAGATATGGCGATTACGTGTGGTCGGCAGCGGCGAGTTTGTTGATGTAGTCAATACTCATCTGGACTCCGAGCAGATTGAGCAGCTCTCGTCACAATTAGGACAAATTCTGCAGACCGATTTGTAATTGAATCTCGTGTTTCAGCGGTTAATTTTTTTATGACAAGAGCGATTTTTATAACCTTGTTATTAATGATTGTTTTTTTTGCCGGCTGTGCGCCGCCGTCGGTCGGGCCGAAGAAAATTTGTCCGGGAAAACAGTCGGCGGCCCAGGCTTTGCAGACTCTTTCTTCTCAGGCAGAGCGAGTTCAATCTTTCAAGGCGAATGGCCAATGTTTCGCAACGTTTTACGATGATAAAGGCAAAAGGAAAAAAGAGGAGTTTACAATCAAACTCTGGCTGAATCCGGAAAGCGAGATTCGCTTATTTGGCGACATTGCCTTCAACGCCAGAGGACTCGATATAGGCTCAAATAAGGACGAATTCTGGATCGGCGCAAAGCCAAAGGAAATAGGAAACAGTTTTTACTGGGGCCTCTGGAACGAGCAAAAAGAACAAACGCTGCTCATGCTGGGTCCGACACTTTTACTCGAGGCCCTCGGTATTGTTGATTACAATGAACAGCAAAGATGGTCATTATCTAATGAGAAAGGTTTCGATGTCCTTAAAGAACAAATTGGACAAAAAGCCGTAAAAAAGGTATACATATCAACCTGTGATTACAGAACAGCAAAGATTGAATATTTCGATGACGAAAATAAAGAGGCGGCGGTCCTGGAGTTGACAAAATATAAGGCCTTCTTTGATGATGTTATAATTCCGAAGGAGATAGAGATAACAATTGCCGGCACAGAAGGCAAAGACGATAGTTTCAGGATTGTCCTCAAGAAATTACAGCCGTTCGAGTTCACCGAAGACAAACGCACCGTGTTTTTCACCCGGGCCAAGCAGCCGAAGGGCTTTAAGCATATTTACAAAATCGTCAACGGTGAGTTAATCGAGCAGCAGTGAATTTTTCTGATGGAGAAAGGCTATGGCGAAAAAAAGGTTGAAAGAGAGAATGCGAGAAGGGTTGTTTCTGCTCGACGGTGCTATGGGTTCGCTTTTACTCGCTCAGGGCATTAAAGCTGGCAGGGCTCTTGCTTATGCGAACATAGACTCTGCAAAGACCGTTTATGATATTCACAAATCTTACATCGATGCAGGCAGTGACGCCGTCATTACAAATACCTTCGGTGCCAACATATTTTCGCTTAGCAGATACGAGCTTGCTGGCAAGGTCGTTGAAATTAACAAGGCTGGTGCAAAGATTGCTCGCGATGCTGCCGGTGAGGACAAGTACGTGCTGGGTGACATCGGTCCCAGTGGAGACTTTCTTGAGCCGCTGGGAAACATAAAGCTCGAAGAGTTAATCGCTGCTTATAGTAAGCAGGCTGAGGCTTTGCTGATAGGGGGCGTGGATGGTTTCATAATTCAGACTATGAGCGCTGCTGATGAAATTTCAGCAGCAATTCAAGCGGTAAGGTCGGTTTGCGGAAGATTGCCCGTTTTTGCGTCAATGGCATTTGATAAGGTCAGCGATGGTTTCAGGACCTCGATGGGAGTGGATGTATCGACTGCCATATCAGCTATGATCGAGGCCGGGGCTGATGCGGTCGGATTTAACTGCGGCACAATATCGCTCGGTGATTACGAAATTCTGGCCAGAGAATATGTAGCAGTTGCAAGGGCACTTAAAGAAGATATAGCGATTTATGCAGAACCTAATGCCGGCGAGCCGGAGCTTGATTCCGGCAGGGCTGTTTATCGTATCCTGCCGGAAGATTTTGCTCTGACTATTGAAGAGATTTACTCTGCCGGTGTACATTTAATCGGCGGCTGCTGCGGTACCGGCCCCGAACATATCAAAGCGATAGCCGACCTTTTAAAAAAGCAAAAAAAGTAACTTTAAAAGCCCATTTGCATTATGTTGGCAGGGTAAACACCGCCAGCTTTTTTCTAAAATAACCGCAAATTTTTATTCTGAAAAAGGCTATATCCGGTTTACTTTTCTTGACTTTTCAGCCGTTCGGGATTATTCTAATTACCGTTAAAATTGAAGCCAATATTTAGTAGAGGACGGCAATAGAACTATGAAGGAGCCAAAGGCGATTGAGGAGCGGTTCGAGGATATGCGTATCCTCGACGAGCTTAAGAATTCATATCTGAACTATGCGATGAGCGTGATTGTTTCTCGTGCTCTGCCCGACGTTCGAGATGGCCTAAAACCCTCTCAGCGGCGTATTCTCGTGGCAATGAACGATTTGAACCTTGGGCCGAGGAGCAAGCACAGAAAGTGCGCCAAGATTGTCGGCGACACCAGCGGCAACTACCATCCTCACGGCGACCAGGCGACCTATGGAACACTGGTGCGCCTGGGTCAGTCCTGGAATATGAGATATACGCTTGTGGACCCCCAGGGCAATTTCGGCAGTATAGATAACGACCCGCCTGCAGCGATGAGATATACCGAAGCAAGGATGACTTCTGCGGCAATGGATATGCTCGATGACCTCAAATACGATACCGTCGATTTTGTTCCCAATTATGATGAGACAAGGACTGAGCCTGTCGTTTTGCCGTCGAAGTTCCCAAGTCTTCTTGTGAACGGCTCGACCGGCATTGCCGTTGGTATGGCAACGAACATACCGCCTCATAATATAGGTGAAATTTGTGATGCCCTGCTTTTGGTTATTAATGACCCTGCCTGCGGATTCAAGGATATTATGAAGGTTCTGCCAGGCCCTGATTTTCCCACTGGTGCGAACATTTGCGGCAGCAAGGGAATTATCGATGCTTACGCGACCGGCAGGGGGCATCTGACAATTCGCGCTGAGACTAAAATCGAGAGCAACAAACGCGGCAAGGAAGTAATTGTAATTACTGAAATCCCTTATATGGTAATCAAGACGACGATTGTTTCCAAGATTGCCGACTGTGTTCATAACAACCAGATATCAGAGATTGCCGATGTGCGTGACGAGTCCGACCGTCACGGCCTGCGTATAGTTGTTGAGCTGAAAAAAGACGCTGATG
>CAYNDE010000142.1:0-4696 GCA_964395535.1 uncultured Pirellulales bacterium | reverse complement strand
TTCGGCTTCAGCTTTTATTTTTCCAGGCGTCGGCGACGGTCTGGGCTATCTTTTTGTGGATTTCTCTGTCGAGGGCGTCCGGCAGCAGGGCGTTTTGTTCGCTGAGTTCTGCGATTTTTTCGGCAGCGGCCATTTTCATCTGCATAGTAATCTGCGTCGCTTTTGCATCGAGAGCACCCCTGAGAATGCCCGGATATGCCTGGGCGTTATTGCAGTCCCTGCCGTCAGCGGTGATTGCGGCTCCGGCATCGAGGGCGTCTTGTTTGCTTATCTCACCAACAGGATTAGCGAGGGGAAATACAATCGGGTCCTTATTCATTGAAGCAATCATATCTTTGCTGACCAGGTTCGGCTTGGTTACACCTATGAAAATATCTTTTCTCTTGAAGCCTTCGGCGAGCGGGCATTTCTGGTTATTTTTGTTGGTGAGCTCGGCCATCTGTACCTTGTATTTGTTCATTTTTTCTTTTCTGCTGCGGTAGATGGGGCCGGTTGAGTCATATAAAACTATGTCACCGACACCGAATTCGAGAAGGATTTTGCTTACGGCTATTCCTGCAGCTCCTGCGCCGAGCATAAGTACCGAGCAATCCTCTTTCTTTTTGTTCGTATATTTGAGTGCGTTAATGAGTGCAGCGAGGACAATGGTGGCGGTGCCGTGCTGGTCGTCGTGAAAGACGGGGATATTCAGCTTTTCTTTGAGCTTGTCCTCGATTTCGAAGCATTTCGGCGCGGCGACATCTTCGAGCTGTATAAGGCCGAAACCGGAAGCAATTCTGACGACGGTTTCCACGAATACATCCGCGTCTTTTGTATCTATCAGTATTGGGAAGGCGCTGATATTTACGAATTCAGCGAGTATCGAAGCCTTGCCTTCCATAACAGGCAGCGAGGCCAACGGCCCGATGTCACCGAGTCCGAGGACGGCTGTGCCGTTGGTTACTATTGCGATTCTGTCGCAGATTCCTGTCAGCTCCCACGCAGCGGCCGGGTCGTTTTGAATGTTTTCGCAGACCTCGGCTACGCCGGGTGTGTAAACCATGCGAAGGTCTGTTAAACTTCGAATCGGCATTCTGCTGACGACATCGATGGAGCCGCGATGATGCGTCCGGAGCGTTTCGTTAGTGATGTTTATTACGTCGAGTCCGTCAGCGGCTTTTATGGCATTGAGCAGGTTATTAAGATTAACTTTAGCCGGCAGATAGACGCTGATATCGCGGATTTGATGTTTCGTCTCTGCTGTGATGAGTTTAATTTCGCCGACGTGGCCGCCGTTTTGTGCAATCAGCTCACAGAGTTTTGCGAGCATTCCCGTTTTGTCGAGGATTCTGCAGCGAAGTGTGAAGATTTCGCTCATAGAATACCGCTGCTGCCAGCTTGTTCCTTTTAACTCTGTCATATCGGCTCTTTTTTTGCTCACGAATTAGATTATCGTTTATTTTTGAAACAGCCGAATGCTGCATTATACGCAAAAGGATTGTTTTTGCTAACAAAAAATACTGCTGTTTTTGATTTGCATATTGTTTATTATAGTGGTTTCCTATGATGGTTTAGGATTGTGTTTTTTCTAAATGTGCTGGTGAGAAAACGGTTATGAATGAGGCGGTGAGGATTGTAGTTGTTTTTGATAATGAGCAGTACGTTGAAGGCTTTCAGACGGGCTGGGGTTTTTCGGCTGTGGTTGAGACGGCAGGTAAGAAGATTATGTTCGATACAGGCCCCGACGCCTCGAAGCTTTTGTCGAATATGGGCCGGCTGGGTATCGAGCCGGGCCGTATTGATATAGTTGTGCTCTCTCATATACATCCTGACCATACCGGGGGGCTTGAGGGTTTTCTAAAAACCAGAGCCGGCGTTGATGTTTATGTGCCGGCTGGTTTTCCCGACGAGTTCAAGCAAGGTATAAAAAAATGCGGGGCTAAGATTATTGAGGTAAGCGACGGCCTGCAGATTTGCGAGAATGTTTATTCGACTGGTCAGATTGGTGGAAGCATAAAGGAGCAGGGCCTTGTTGTTAAGACGGACAAGGGGGCTATTTTGATTGTCGGCTGTGCCCATCCGGGCGTGGTAAAAATGGCTGAGGCTGCAAAGAGAGTTGCAGGGGAGCGGATTTTGCTGTTGATGGGAGGCTTTCATTTAGAGTGGACGATAGGCTTAAAAATCAAATGGATTATATCCGAGTTAAAAAAACTTGGCGTGCGATATGTGGCTCCTTCGCATTGTACGGGCGAGAGGGCAAAAAGGCTTTTAGATAAAGGATTTAGCGATTTTTGTATAAGTATGGGGACGGGCAAAGTGATTGAGCCCGGCGCCTTGGTGTAATCAATCCGGTGTTTTTTCGATAAATTATTTTCAAGTGTTTTTCCGGGATGTGTCGATTGTGTAGATATACTGCCCGTATCTTTTGCGATTGAATGGGTATCAACGCTTCGGCGCTGATAGACAAAATTAAAATGAATAATTTTTGGGATTTCTCGCAAAAGTACGGGTGGTTTTTTTATGGCCGGTTAAAAGGCATAGCTGTGCAGGCCCATAAATATTTTCGACAGGTTTACCCAGAGCAGGCCAATAACGATGACGGCGAAACCGGCAAGGGCAATGGAGCTGTTGATTTTTGTTTTTTCTCTGCCGTACATAAATCTGAAATGAAAATAGATGACGTAAGCGAGCCAGCTTGCCAGTGACCACATCTCCTTCGGGTCGAAGTTCCAAAAGTTACCCCAGGCGTATTTGCCCCAGATACTTCCAAGGATAAGGCCGAGTGTTAGAAGAGGGAATCCTGCACAAATCAGCAGGTATGTTTTATGTTCGGCGTTGTCAGTGTCCGGTTGTGGTCTGTTTTTAAAACTGAAAATTTGCAGCGCAGCCTGAAAAGCAGCTTTGGTCATAAAGATGTATGCGAGCATATAAGTAATTACGTGCGGGCAGAACAAGGGACTTTGCAGCATAGGCGGCAGATGTCTCGGCAATGCGTCAAAGACGAAACCTGCGGGAAAAAGCACAATTACTGCAATGAGCATATCGAGGGCTGAGTCAGCCGTTTTTAATATCTTCTGAGAAAAAAGTGAAATAGGATAAACAACCAGGCCTGTAAACAAAAAGACCTCGAAGAGATTTTGCAGGGGCAAATGTTTAACACTGTACCACCTGTAGCCGAAGGCGGCGGCTGAAGCCAGAAAAGCTGTAAAGAAAAGGGCATGAGCAGTTCTTTTCAGGCGCAGGCAGGCTGCGAGAAAGGCAAGTATGTATAAGCCGATGGCGGTATAAATCAATAGTCCCTGAGTTGTATATTTAATTTCCATCATTTTTCCGTTTGTTTTTTCCCGTTGTCAAGCTTCGTGCGGATGCAGGCAGCACTTTTAGCCAGAGTCGCCAGAAGATGCCTATGCAGAGCAGTATAAAGCCGCAATATTTTATATATAAGCCTGAATCAGATACCATTGCGAGCATGGTAAACCGCTGGTTTATTGCGTCATAATCATATTGATAGAAGTGATAGCCGCCGAAATGAAGCGGTTTGTTTATTTCGATGGTTTCTTTTGCGACGATTTCGTCGTCTTTTATTATCATGATGTCACTGTAAATGTCTTTGATGTCCGGGATATAATCGACGTAGATATTATCGGTTTCGAAGACGGGATTTTTGAATTTGCTGAATATGAATTTTTTTACGGGAGGGCCTATTACAGGATTATATTGGATCCAAACGGCGGGATTCGAGCCGGGCTCGTTGGAGTCGTAGCCGACTGTTTTCCCGTTTTCGTATTTTGTTCTGAAATTCGTATAGACGTTCAGGATTTTTATTGAGCCTAAGTTCGGGTCGAGCGGATACTCGTAATCCGGCCTGGCGGCAAGCTGCCATTTTTGCTCCTCTGGTGTCCAGACAAGGAGCCAGCCGGTTTTGTAGTATTCGATGCGAAGGTTCCTCAGCCTGATGGCAAAGGGCATCTGCCTTGTATGAAAGGTCGGCAACTCTGGGGGCGGATTGTCTTTTATTATGAGCACTTCATTTTGATTTTGTCCGACATTGATGGTGATTTCAGCCGAGCGGAATTTGTCCCTGCCGAGAAGATGGTTTATAAGATTGTGTCCCCGGACCGAGCCGACGAAAAAGCCGAGAAGGATGAGGATACAGGCCAGATATATCAGCGGCAGGTCTATTGAGCGAATCACTTTTTGCAGGCGGGCGAAAGCAGCAAAAATCACGATTAATAGTGTACACCAATAGGCGGTAACCGGGATGGAATTAAAAAAAATAGCTGCCTGGTATGGGCCGATAAATGCTCCATAAACAGACATACAGAAAAGAGCCAGAAACATAATCAAAGCTGCTAAGGCCGGTATTGATTGGTATTGTTTCATCCGAATCCCTTCAGAAAGTAACGTATCTGCTGAGATTATAGCTTATTTTAATATTTATGACAGCCCTCGAAACTTAAAGTTTTCTCTCTGAACGGTATTTACAGAACCCTGCAGCAGAGGCTCTGGTTAATACTGTATTCGAAATCGTCGATTATTTCAATAAGCGGAAAAAAACGCAAAATCGGGAATGGAGAGTCCGGGGGGGTAAAATGGACCATGAATTCTTGATGCCGGGTAAATTTTTTATAACGGATAAGTTCGTTATAGTTGAGACGGTTTTGGGCTCCTGTGTTAGTGTGTGTTTGTATAATGTTGAGAGCGGTGAAGCTGCGAT
>CAYNDE010000141.1:0-4703 GCA_964395535.1 uncultured Pirellulales bacterium | reverse complement strand
TCGCCGGTCTTGATATAAACGCCGACCAGCTTGACGAGCTGCAAAAGATTGTCAGGGACGCCGGCTTTGACGTAATCGCAAAGTGCGTCGATATCACAAATACAGAACAATTCACATCGACACTTGAGCAGTTAGCTGCCGAGCACAACGGCATAGGCATCCTCGTGAACAACGCAGGCATCACCCGTGACAATCTTATTTTACGGATGAGCGATGAGGATTTTGATGCGGTCATAAAGGTGAATCTGAGAGCGGCCTTTGTCGCCGTAAGGACCGCGGTGAAGTCGATGATGCGTTCTAAGTTCGGCCGGATTATTTCTCTCAGCTCTGTTTCCGGCATTATGGGAAACGCGGGACAGGCGAACTACGCAGCCAGCAAAGCCGGCCTTATCGGCCTGACTAAAACCGTCGCCCGTGAGTTCGCCTCGAAAAATATCACCGCAAATTGTATCGCTCCGGGTTTCATTGTCACCGAAATGACCGATAAACTTCCCGATATTGTTAAAGAAGCAGCGAAAAAACTTATACCATTAAAAAGATTCGGGACAGTTGACGACGTCGCCAAGGCCGTTGCATTTCTGGCATCCGATGATGCAGGCTATATTACAGGCCAGGTCCTTTGTATAGACGGAGGTATGGCTATGTAAATGTGAAAATCGGTGCTTTTGATATGATAAAAAATTAAAAAAAACATTTGTAAATAATTTTTTTTCCGGTATATTACCGCCCAATACGCAGTTGAGACGATTGTAAGGCAAAGTATTTAAGTCCTGTTTGACTAAGGAGAGAAATAAAGTGAGTGCTGAAGAAGTAGATATCAAGGCGATTGAGGAAAAAGTAATCGATATTATTTGTGAGCAGATGGGTGTTGACAGGTCCGAAGTAACACGCGAAACCTCCTTTATTAACGATTTAAATGCCGATTCACTCGATACCGTCGAGCTCGTTATGGAATTCGAGGACGAATTCGACACAAGCATACCCGACGAAGAAGCCGAAAAAATACAGACCGTCGGCGCCGCTATCGATTACGTCGCCAAAGTTCTGAAGTCTAAAAAAAGCGAGCAGTAAGAAATTTTTTCAAGATGAGTAAGCGACGGGTTGTTATTACAGGCTTGGGCTGTGTCACCGCCTTGGGACAGTCGGTTGATTCGCTTTTTGACTCTCTTTGCGAGGGAAAAAGCGGAATCTCCTATATTGAGCATTTCGATGCCAGCCAGTATCCCGTAACTTTCGGTGGTGAAATAAAAGATTTCGACATAACGGAGTACATCGACCAGAGAGAAGCAAAGAGAATGGACCGCTTTACCCGGCTTGCGGTCGCCGCTGCGATACAGGCGGTCAAGGACAGCGGACTTGATTTCTCGAAAGAAGAGCCCTTCCGATGCGGCGTCATCGTCGGGACGGGAATTGGAGGAATCAAGGAAATCGAGGAACAGCACATAAGGCTGCTCGAAAAAGGGCCAAGAAAGATATCACCCTTCTGTGTTCCAAGGCTTATGAGTAATGCTGCTGCTGGCAGCATTGCTATCTATTACGGTCTCAAAGGTCCGAACATTGCCATATCGAGTGCGTGCGCTTCCGGCTCGCACGCGATAGGTGAGTCGTTCTGCAACATCGTTGCAGGAAGAGCCGATTTAATAATAACCGGCGGCTCAGAGGCAGCACTTACTCCGATAGGGCTCGCTTCGTTTTGTGCGGCGAAGTCACTTAGTACACGTAACGATAATCCGCAGGCAGCCTCAAGGCCTTTCGACAGGGACCGCGACGGATTCGTTCTCGCAGAAGGAGCGGGTATTCTGGTTCTCGAAGAATATGAGCACGCTAAAAAACGTAACGCAAAAATATATGCGGAATTTCTCGGCTACGGTGCTACGGACGACGGCTATCATATCACCGCTCCTCTCGAAAATGGCGAGGGTGCCGCAATGGCAATGGAGCTGGCATTGGAGGACGGCTGTATCGAAAAACAAAAAGTCGATTATATAAACGCACACGGCACGGGAACACAATTGAATGACATAGCAGAGGCCATGGCAATAAAGTCCGTCTTCGGCGACCACACATACAATTTATCCATTAGTTCGACAAAAAGCTGTCTCGGCCATTCTCTCGGAGCCACCGGTGCTGTTGAGCTTATTGTCTGCTGCAGGGTGATTGGAAAATCGATTATCCCCCCTACTATAAATCTTGATAATATTGAGCCGAAATGCGACCCCAGGATTGACTATGTGCCCTGGAAAGCCAAGGAAAGAAAGGTAGACATCGCTATAAGTAATTCACTTGGTTTCGGCGGACACAACGCTTGTCTGGCAATCGGGAAAATCTGAAAGCAGGCAGAACGCAAAAAGTCGGCTTTGTATGCTGAACACAGTACAATATGACGAAATGTCATCACAAATAAAACTTTTTGAAAAATAAGATTCTTTCTGTTAAGATACAATATTGATGATATTCCATTGTATTCAATTGCAGCGAATGAACGGGATTCCTTATAAAAAATTGTCGTCTGTTAAATTGATATTTTAAAATGAATAAGTTCATTTTTATTGCTGTGTTTGCTTTAATCGGCCTGGCCTGTATTATCAGCTGCTCGTCCTCCGAGCACAAAACTCAAAGCGTACCGCGAGCTGAAAACACAAAAAGACAGCCGGATAATGTTCAGCATAATCAAGTTGACCCTGACAATACGCCCGCACAGAAGACACAAACAGCAGTTCCTGAACCAAATCAGCCTGTGGAAGCGAAACAGGAGCCGAACGAACCTCTAATTATTAAAATAGAGCCGAACGAAACGAATGAACCGCAAATATCAAAAACAGGCCGGAACGAGCCTAACGACTCGAATTTTCCGCCGCCGGCTGACTTCCACGAAAAATGTGCTCCCATTCTGACCACTTATGTCGATGTCGCGGGATTTGTAGACTATCAAAATCTCAAGAGAAAAAGAATCGAGTTGAGAGACCTGCTCCAGGAGTTCAGGGGCCTGGGCAGGGATGAATATGAATCCTGGCCGAAAGAAGATAAAATCGCCTTCTGGATTAACGCCTACAACACACAGCTTCTTAATATAATAATTGAAAACTACCCAATTGAATCAGATGCCTTGACAAGATTTTTCTTGTGGCATCCCGAAAGTGTAAGATACATCGACAGAAAAGTCGGCGGCATCGAAAAGCAAAAGTTCATTATTATGAATGAAGAATTTACTCTCGAGCGTATCGAGAGGCGTTTTTTACACGAACGATTTAACGAGCCGAAAGCATTTTTCGCACTATTTCACGGCGGCCGCTCAGGCCCGCCTCTGCTCAATAAACCTTATTATGGTAAAACTCTCTATCAGCAGCTTGAAAATCAAATTAAAAGAACCCTGTCATCTTCCAGCTCTTTTTCAATCAATACCGACAAAAACGTTATATATCTTCATCCAATACTGCATCCGACAAGCTGGTACGGCCGATATTTCCTCGATAAATATAAAACTGACAAATGGTTCAAAGACCAGACGGCTGAGGTTGGAGCGGTTCTGAATTTCCTCACCGGATATCTCAACGAACAGCAGGTTAACTACCTTAAACTTCAAAACTACACTGTCAAATTCTCAACCTACGACTGGATACTGAACGATAGAAAATAACTTGACCGGTTTTAATACTTGTTTGGCAACTCTCCTGAAATTTTCAGTTTGACAGAAGCTGATAATTTACTAAAATTACTTTTTTATCTTTTCGGATAGCAGCTTTTTTGAAAGGTCGAATCGAAAATGACAAAAAGACTCAAGTTTACCAATCCTCATTGCGATACTAATAGATACCTCTTTACCAGCGAATCGGTAACTATGGGCCACCCCGACAAAATCGCCGACTGCATATCCGACTCAATCCTTGACGCAATGCTCGCTCAGGATAAATCGAGCAGGGTCGCCTGCGAAACAATGGTCAAAACATCAATGGTCCTCGTTGCCGGCGAAATAACATCCAAAGCCGTCGTAAATATCCCCGACGTTGTCCGCGACACAATTAAAAAAATCGGTTATACCGACCCCGAAATGGGATTCGACTATAAAAGCTGCTCGGTCCTTGTTAATATCGAAAAGCAAAGCCCCGACATCGCTCAGGGCGTCAACGAAGGCACCGGCCTGCATAAAGAACAGGGCGCGGGTGACCAGGGTATTATGTTCGGTTTCGCCTGCAGGGAAACCCCTTCGCTTATGCCGCTTCCTATCTCTCTCGCACAGGCCCTTACCCTGAGACTCGAAAAAGAAAGGCTCTCGAAAAGGCTTGGCTGGCTCAGGCCGGACGGTAAAAGCCAGGTAACCGTGGAATATGAGAATGGAAAACCGAGGCGAATACATACCGTCGTCATTGCAGCCCAGCACGCCCCATCTATCAAATACAAAGACCTGAAAAAACAAATCATCGAAAAAGTCATACTGCCCGTCCTGCCGAAAAAGCTCGTCGATAAAAAAATCATTTACCACATAAACCCGACAGGCCGGTTCGTCCTCGGCGGCCCGTACGCCGATTGCGGCCTGACAGGAAGGAAAATCATCGTCGATACTTACGGCGGCAGAGGCAGTCACGGCGGCGGCTCTTTCAGCGGAAAAGACCCCTCCAAGGTTGACAGGACCGCAAGCTATATGGCCCGCTACATCGCAAAGAACATCGTCGCTGCCGGCCTTGCCGACGCCTGCGAAATCCAGC
>CAYNDE010000140.1:3423-4724 GCA_964395535.1 uncultured Pirellulales bacterium | reverse complement strand
GAGAATTTCCTATTGTTTCGTCGTCAAATTTTATTACCGGTATTATATCCTTAGTAGTGACGGTAAGGAAGAGCTCATCTGCATTTTTTGCCTCCTCCGGTGTTAAGGATTTTTCGACTACCTCGATGTTTAGTTTTTCAGCGGCTTTTATGACGTAACTGCGGGTGATTGATGGCAGGATATTCGCCGTCAGTGGTGCCGTACGCAGTCCTCGACCAGAAACGGCAAAAAAGGATGAGCCTGAGCCCTCGGTAATCATGCCGGCATCGTCAACGAGTATGGCTTCGTCACAGCCTTTGGCGGCGGCGGCGTGGCGGGCGAGGATGTTGGCCAATAGATTCAGCGATTTTATCCAGCATTTTTTCCAGCGAAGGTCCGGCTGGATTAAGACCGCGATGCCTTTTTGTTTCAGGCCGGCAAAGTCGGGCAGCTCGGTGATTGTTAGAAAGAAGTTCGGCTTTATATGGTCGTCCCAGTTGTGCTCGCGCTGGGCTGAGCCGCGGGTAATGTGAAAATAGATTCTGGCGTTTTGGATTTTTGCCGTTTCGAAGGCGTCAATTATCTTTTTACGGATTTGCTCGATATTAACATCGTCGATTTCGATACCGGCCAGGCTGTTGGCAAACCGGGCGAGATGCTCGTCGAGTGCAAAAATTTTGCCGTCGTAGCTTCGGACGACCTCGTAAACCCCGTCGCCGAAATACAGGCCTCTATCCAGATAAGCGGAATCGAGCTTATCGAGGGGCAGGATTTCGTCATTTATCATTGCTACCTGCATAGGAATATAAAAAGTTAAAAATAAAAAATCGAAATTATACTGATCCCAACTGAAATTTCCTGTTAGTCCGCGGGTAACTAACTTGAGAACACTAAATTATAATCTTACTCGCGGGAATTTACTACCCTTAAGGGTATAAAATTTAAAAATAAGCAATTTACAAATAAAAAGGAATCAATATAATAGCTCAAACTTTGATGGTTTTAAATAATAAATTGAGGAGTTTTTTTATGTATGCAGTGATAGAAACCGGCAGCAAGCAATACAGGGTCGCTGAGGGCGATACTCTGGATATAGAGCTGGAGGACCTTAAGCCGGGGGCAAAAAAAATAGAGCTTGATAAGGTTCTTTTCGTCGGCGACGGCCAGAAACATAAAATCGGCACACCTTATATCGAGGGGGCGAAAGTTACCGCAAAATTTGCAACAAACGCAGAAGAGGCTGTTGTGAAGGCTCCTAAACTGTACCCGATGCACTTCAGAAGACGCAAAAACAGCAAGAGGCGTATCGGGCACCGGCAGAA
>CAYNDE010000140.1:0-3323 GCA_964395535.1 uncultured Pirellulales bacterium | reverse complement strand
CGATGCACTTCAGAAGACGCAAAAACAGCAAGAGGCGTATCGGGCACCGGCAGAAGTATCTGCAGGTAACGATAGAGAAGATTAAAGCGTAAATCAGCAGTTTTGAATTTTTAGTTTTGAGTTAAGATTTTACAGGGGCAATCGATGGTTTTAACTGGTAGTCGATTGCTCTTTTGTTTTTTCTGAGATGATTTGCTGTGCATAATGCTGCCATTTTTCCGGGCCGTTATTGAGAAAATATTCGAATGAATCGTCATCGACGAGCCGGCCGAGCAGAATTTTCCTGTCTGCAGGATTACCGATGCTCTCGATAATGTGTTTTCTGATTTGCTCGAGCTCGTCGAGGAATCGGCCGTGACTTTCCGTGAAGAGCGCCTCGAGCTTCTTTTTTATATGGCCTGCGTAAGAGGGGCAGTCGCCTTCGGTGCTGACGGCAATCTGGAGGTCACCGCGTTTTACTATCGAAGGGACGAAAAAATCGCAGTGGCGGGGGTCATCAACAACGTTGCATAAAATCTCGAGCTGCTGACAGTCTTTGTAAATCTGCTGATTGACTTCAGATTTATTCGTGGCGGCGATGACGAGAACTGCGCCGGCGAGGTAGTTTTTGGAATATTTCGATTTTATGAACTCGACGTTTGCGTTTTTGAAGCGGCTGATAAGCGTCTCATCGACGGCGTCGGATACGATGACCAGGCGTGCACCGGCGTCGAGCAGGCTTTGTGCTTTTCTGATTGCGATCGGGCCCGCACCTGCTACCACGGCGCGTCGGCCTGACATCTCCAAAAATATGGGATACTTTGCCATATCAATCCATTATACTAATGGTGTACTGAAACAAATATTAAAATAAAAATTCAGAGCAATTTTTTACGACTTTTTCGCTTAGCAAAGCTTGTTGTTTTGTAGTAAACTAAATCGCATCGTTTTTTCGATTTTGCTGAAATTGAGGCCGCGTTAAGATGAAACAATTGCAGCCGCCGCTAACGGGCGAGGTAATTACACAGCTAAAGGCCGGCGATGAGGTGCAGATTACGGGCCTGATATACTCAGCTCGTGATATGGCCCATAAGAGGATGTGCGAAGAAATCAAGGCAGGTGTTAAGCTGCCGTTTGATATTAGAGGAGCGATAATTTATTTTATGGGCCCGACGCCGGAGCGGCCGGGAAAGATTATCGGCTCGGCTGGGCCGACGACCTCTTCAAGGATGGACCCTTTCAGCCCGGTTCTACTGGCAGCAGGTCTGAAAGCAATGCTCGGCAAAGGCTATAGAAACCAGCAGGTAAGAGAGGCTTTGAAAAAATACAAGGCGGTCCATTTATCGACCATCGGCGGAGCGGGGGCTTTTTTGAGCAGGTTTATCAAAAGCAGCAGGGTGATAGGCTATGTTGATTTGGGAATCGAGGCAATAAGAGAGCTAATGGTGGAAAGTTTTCCTGCGATAGTTGCTTACGATTCGGAAGGTAATAGCGTTTATAAGAGGTGAGGAGCAAAAATGAAGGCTGCACTTATAGGTTTATTGCAATCGGGTAAAAGCACGCTGTTTGCCGCGGTCAGCGGCAAGGCGATTGCACCGATGGGTTCGACTGCGATTGAAGAGGCGATGGTTTCTGTGCCGGATGAGAGGCTTGACTGGCTCACCTGTTATTATAAGCCGAAAAAGGTAGTGCATGCGACGATAGACTGTCTGGATGTGCCGGGTTTTAACTTAGCCGATGAGCACGGCAGGGCGGCGGCAAGAAGGCTGATTCACGGCATAAGGACGGTCGATTTGCTTGTTCTTGTAGTGAGGGCGTTCGAAAATCAGGCTGTGCCGCCTTACGCCGGCAGTGTCAATCCGTCGAGAGACCTTGAAGAGCTGAAGACAGAACTTTTGCTAAGTGACTTGGAGCTTGTAGAGACGAGGATAGAAAGACTGGAAAAACAGCTCCACAAACCGACACAAACGCACGCTCAGGACAAGGCTGAGCTGGAACTTCAAAAAAAGTTGCAGGAGGCAATCGAGGCGGAAAAACCGATAAGCTCTGCTGTAGAAAACGAAACCGAGCTTGAGATGATAAAATCGCTCGGATTTTTGACACTTAAGCCGCTCGTCGTTGTGGTAAACGTCGGTGAGAGTGAGCGAGACAAAAAATATGATTTCGCAGACAAGATTGACAGTACGGTACCGGTGATAGAGGTCTGCGGCGAGCTTGATTACGAGCTTTCACAGCTCGATGAGCAGAGCAAAAAGGAATTTATGGCGGAAATGGGTGTCAAGCAGGCGGCTATAGGTAAATTTGTCAGAAGCTGTTATAAGGCGATGGGGCTGATTAGTTTTATAACGGTTGTTCACGATGAGCTCCATTCCTGGCCTATAAAAGAAGGCACTCACGCGCTCGATGCAGCCGGAAAGGTGCATACCGATATCAAGAGAGGATTTATCAGGGCCGAGACGTTCAATTTTGATGACTTAAAACAGCTTGGCGACGAAAAAGCTGTCAAGGCGGCGGGCAGGGTCAGACTCGAAGGCAAAGAATATATAGTCAAAGACGGTGACATTATAAATTTCAGGTTCAATGTATAAGCAGAGATTGAAAGTTTATGAAAGCTGTGCAACTTACCGGTATTGGTAAACTGGTCGTTGGTGAAGTGGCCGAGCCGGTAATAAAAGAAGACAGGCAGGTATTGCTCAAGCTCAATGCGGTCGGCGTTTGCGGTTCTGATGTGCATTATTATAAGCAGGGCAGAATCGGCGGAGAAGCTGTGGATTACCCTTTCATCATCGGTCACGAGTGTGCGGCAACGGTGAAAGAAGTCGGCAGGAATGTAAAAAGTGTTAAGGCTGGCGACAGGGTAGTGGTTGAGCCGGCTATAAGCTGTGGAAGTTGCAGTCAGTGTAGGGCAGGGCGTGAAAATACGTGCGAAAACTTAAAATTCCTCGGCTGTCCAGGCCAGGTGGAGGGATGTCTTTGTGAATATATTGTTATGCCAGAGCAGAATTGCTTTAAATATGAAAAACTGTCGACAGGGCAGGCCGTTCTGTGCGAGCCTCTGGCAATAGCAGTTTATGCCGCTGAACAGGCCGAAGTTGGTAATGATTCAGATGTTGCGATTTTGGGGGCCGGGCCGATAGGATTAAGCGTCCTTTTGTGCTCATTATTAAAAACGAAAAAAATTTATGTGACCGACAGGGTCAAAGAAAGAATCGAAGCGGCAAAAAATAACGGCGCATTGTGGGCGGGAAATCCCGACCGAGAGGATATTGTCAGAGAGATTCTAAAACTGAAGCCGGAAGGTGTTGATGTTGTTTTTGAGTGTGCGGGCGAGCAGGAAACGATTG
>CAYNDE010000139.1:0-4740 GCA_964395535.1 uncultured Pirellulales bacterium | reverse complement strand
TCTGCCTTGCTTTTCAGCTCGTTTGAAGAGCTTATCGAGGTTCCGAATTCGCCGAGGTCGGAGAAGTTGCCGAGCTTTCCGTCAAAGGTTATGGATTTATCCACGTCCTTTTTGAGGTCTCTTTTTGCCTTGTTGTCAACTTTGCTGTCTTCGGTGATAATTATTGTGAGGATGTCACCTATATTTCTTGCGACGTCGTCGGCGTACAGATTTTTCATATTGCTGTTTCTTTTAGCCCAGATTGAGCCGGCTTTTGCGGTGGTTGCCGAGGCCAGGAACAGGACTGTTATTAAGATTGCTGGAAATAGTTTTTTATTCATTTTTGCTCCTTTTAAAAGAGAGGTTCGACGGTCCCGTCATCGTTGATTTTTGCGACGATTGTTCTGTTTGAGTCTACGTTACGCACTTTTATGAATTGGCCGGCAGAGCCTCTTTCGAGGGCTTTTCCGGCAGCGGTGATTAAAAGTGACGGATTTTCGATTTTGATGATGACATTCTGGTTTCTATTGACGAGAATTTCTTTCTGCTGAGGCTTTGCCATATTCGAGTCGATGACCGTGTTTGCAGGCAGGGTTCGTTTTGCGACAAGGCCGTAGGGGGGAGTCCAGCCGGCAGGTTCGGGCTCATTCGAGGTAGTTTTTACAATTTTAATATTTTCCTGCGTTATTGCAGTTCCGGCTTTTATTTCTTTCAGTGTAACCACTGTGTGAATTTGATATTGCGGCAGGAAAGTTACAAGGCGTTTTCCGATTTCGGTGCCGTCAGAGAGCATCAGGACTTCGACTTTGGCCTGGTTCGGCCGGCTGGCCGGGAGCAGACTTGTTGAGAGCTTGATATCGTTGCAGTCAGCAGGTGCGATAAAATCGGCTGGTATCTGCAGGGGGCTGAACCGGCAGGCGGAGGTATATTCAGGATTGTTTTTCAGAACAGATTTAGCGAGGTTGATAATTTCGGCTGCTGTTATTATGTGCTCTTTCTGTGTTACGATTATTTCCTCAGCGCCGATTAAGTTTACTTTAGCAGGCTTGATGTCACTGCAGGCAAGCCTGCTGAGTATGGTTTTTCTGTCGATAGTAATTTTCTGGCCTGGTACCGAGAATTTAGCAAGGGTGATATCGTTTGCCTTTTCAGACAACTGCTGGTCCGCTCTGATTATGCATACGCTGCCGAGTGTTATGATGTCGCTTTCAATTGTAATTTGTCTCGGCAGGTAGATTTTTAATGCCGGACTTTTTTCTGCAGAGTCAGCCCCGGCGCACAGCAGCAGAAGCAGGATTGTTATTAAGGCTGCGTTTGTTATTTTAGGGTTCATAATAATTCCTATCCGACAAGAGCATTTGTGGTTTTGAGCATATCATCGCCGGCCATTATGGCCCTTGAGTTGATTTCGTAGGCCCTTTGGGCGGTGATGAGATTTACAAGCTCAGTGACCATCTGGACGTTCGATTTTTCGAGGAAACCCGACTGGATGGTACCCATTCCGTTTTCGCCGGGTGTTCCGGTAATAGGTGTTCCGCTTGCATCGGTTTCGGCGAGCAGGTTATCACCTTCGCTTGACAGGCCGGAAGGATTCGAAAACCTCGCCAACTGGATTGTTCCGACCACCGATATATTTCCGGACGAGTCGGTGACATTGACGGTTCCGTCTTTTCCTATGTCAACAGATGTCGCGTCGGTGGGGATTGTGATAGCCGGCTCGAAGGGGTATCCGGTAGTTGTGACGAGGTTTCCATCGGCGTTTGTCTGGAGGGTGCCGTCTCTGGTATATCTTAAGTCACCGGTTGGCAGTGTTACCTGCAGGAAACCTTCGCCCATAATTGCGATGTCGAGATTTCTATCTGTGTTTTGCAGCTCGCCCGGTGTATAAACTCTTATGGTGGCAGCGGTTCGAACGCCGCTTCCCACCTCTATTCCTCCGGGTGTTTTTATGCCTGAAGCCACTTCTGTGCCCATCTGAGTCATTGTTACATAAAACAGGTCCTGAAAATCGATCTGGCTTTTTTTGAAGCCGTTGGTGTTGATGTTTGCGAGGTTGTTGGCAATTACATCGACCATCATCTGCTGAGCACTCATACCTGTGGCTGCTGTTGAAAATGCCCTTAACATAAAAATATCTCCTAATTTCAGTTGTTACAAATTTAGTTTTATCACTATTTAAATTTTTCAACCCATAGCTACGCTTATCATACTGCTTGAGGCCTGGCTTTGAACTGAGAGCAGCTTCATATTTGCTTCGTAAAGTCTTGTGACCAGCATCATATCGACAAGCTCTTCAATTATTTGTACGTTTGACGCTTCCTGAAATCCCTGTTTTACAGTGATGTTTTCAGCATTGGTTGGCTGGATGTCTGGGTCGGGCATATAGAAGCAATTCAGGCCTGCAGGTAGAAGTTTGCTCTGATTTTGGCCGAAATCGACGAGCCTGAATTTTCCGATTGAAGTTGAGCCTGCCCAGATGGAGCCGTCCGCTGAGACGTGCAGCTCAGAAGGAGCAACCGTTTGGGGTATTGTGATGGCTCCGTTCTGGCCGGAGACGAGTCTTCCCTCGGAATCAGTTAATTGGCCGTTAGAGTTTATCCGGAAGATTCCGTTGCGGGTATAAAGCGGGCCGTCAGTTGACTCAATTACAAAGAATCCACTGCCGTTGAGGGCAAGGTCGAGAGTTCGTCCGGTCTGAATGATATGGGCCTGGGAGAAGTCGAGGACGGAGTTCAATTCAGTATTTGATTCGAAATCAATATCCTCGGCGGACTGGCCGGCCTTGAGGACATTGGTAAAAGCATTGCAACTTCTTTTGAATCCCGGCGTACTTACATTAGCCAGATTATGTGCAATGATGTCGAGTTCCTTTGTAAGCGAATCAATGCTTGAAGAGACTTGTGCCGTAATTTCTGCCATTTTTTAAGCTTCCTGTGCTATATTCGGTTGCTGGTTTTCTTCGTTTATGTTTGTATTGTTTGTGTTATCGTTTTTTTCCTGAGGTTCGTCGGTGGCAGCGGTGTTTGCATCGGTTTGAGCGGCATTTGCGTCGGTCGGATTGGTATTTGCATCGGTCGGAGCGGCGTTTGCATCAGTTGGAGCGGCGTTTGCATCGGTCGGAGCGGTGTTTGCATCGGTCGGAGCGGTGTTTGCGTCGGTCGGAGCGGTGTTTGCAGCGTGCACAAGCTCTTCGATGAACTCATCGCTCAAACCGAACATCTCAGCAGCTAAAATGCTACCGTCCGGGGTTTTTTCTACTCGCCTGACCACTGCGATGTCCTGTACAATTTTTTGTTTTATTTCTCCGGGGCTTTTATTTTCTGAATCATCAGAGGAGTTTTGTTCACTGAGATCCAGGATGACTAAGATTCTGTCACCCTGTCGGGCTTTGAGATCGGTTTTTAATTTAAGGCCTGGCCCGCCTATTTCTGTTACAGCTGCATTGATAAATTCCGGCGGGCATAAAGCGGAGGAGTTGCTTTGTTGTGCGTTTTCAGTTGCGTTCGTATCGGTTTTGTTCTCGGTATTTTTGTCTTCTGTGGATTTGTTTTGCGGAAACAGAGCGACAAGTGCCTGATGTTCAATAGGTGCTCGTGAAAAGCGTCTTCGGTCAGAACAGCGCACATTTTCACTGTGAGCCAGGACGAGACAGTTGCCATCGTAACTGATAACAGAAGTGTCGAATTCACAGAAACGGCCTTTGAGGGTGTAATGACCCGTCCACTGCTCTGTGAAGTTGATTTGGGGATGTGTTGTAAGCTTTGCTTTCAGTCCGGTATCGGTGTTTTCTATGATAGTCGATTCGATCGCATCGGTTTGAGAGGTTGTTGTTTGTATATAAAGTTTTTGGCCTGTAGATATCTGTCTTGTATTTATCTTCGTAGATTGTTCTGTGTTAATAGGAGCGGCAATAGATTCAGCTTCCCTGAAGCCGAGTTTTGCCCGCAGCAGTTTGAGTTCTGTTTTTAGTTTTTCTATTTGTTCGGGGTTTTTGAGCTGCTTTTGTTTGTCTATAATTCTTTTTACGCTGTCATCAAAGACCTTTTTGGAAGTTAAGACCTCAATTTTATTTTTAATCCCGGGGTTAACCGCCATATTTTTTAATATTTGCATTTCATAGAGACTCAGGCCCTTGTTTTTTGCGATGTTTGCTATCATTGCTTTTTGGGCCTTGTTTTTTTGTGAGCTTCTGTACAGGTTTGCGATAAAGATAATGAATATTAACATTGTCAGCGTTGACAATGCGATCATAATAAACCATTTCTCCGTTATCCAGCTTCCGCTAAATCGCTGTGCAGACTGCCACCGCTGGACGGGGTCAAGTGTCATAATGATTGCATTGAGAGCTTCTGCAATTGCATAAGTAGCTGGCATTTTGGGCTCCGATTATCTGATGAGGTTGCTTAGTTCTCCGAGAATTTCATTCGCTACTCTGATAGTTCGGGCGTTTGCCTGGTAGCCGTTTTGCGCCATAATCATATTTACAAACTCAGTAGCTACGTCAGCGTTTGATTTTTCGAGTGAGCCGCCGTGAATCGTTCCGGCACCGCTTGTCATAGCCATTGTAGCGACGGCTTCACCGGAGTTTGCAGAAGGTATGGAATAGCCGCTGCCAATACTTTCGAGGCCGGCATTGTTCTGGAATAACGCTATTTGAAGTGTTGCGATGTTTTTCTTGACACCGTTTGAAAAAGCACCTACTACGATTCCTTCGCTATTTACAGAAACGCTGGAGAGTCTGCCGGAGCCGTATCCGTCCTG
>CAYNDE010000138.1:0-4741 GCA_964395535.1 uncultured Pirellulales bacterium | reverse complement strand
CAGCCCTGCATACCGCTATTGCTTTCGCACCGGCCTTTAATACTTCTTCGACATTGCCGATGTTGAGCCCGCCGATGGCAACGTGGCCGATACCAGTTCCTTTGAGTATATCGATGCCCTGCGAAACGTAATCCAGGCCTACCGCCTCTGCGGTTGGTTTGGTTGGTGTCGAGTGTACCGGGCCGAGACTTACATAATTAACACCTTCATCAATAGCTGCCTGTAATTGCTTGGGCGAGTGTGTGCTTTTGCCGATTATCAAGGGCCTGGCTGCGAGCTTTCGTGCTGCGTGAGGCGGCAAATCGTTCTGGCCGAGATGAACACCGTCGGCACCTGCTGCTGCCGCAACGTCGGCCCTGTCGTTTACGATGCTGAGTGTGCCGCCGTCGCTGCAGATTTTGACGAACTCGGCAGCCATCGCGTATAGTTTGTCATCCTCAATGGATTTTGCTCTAAGCTGAATGCAATCGGCGCCGCCTGCGGCGCAGCTTTGTGTCAAAGCAAAAACCTCGGCAGGCAGGTTGCTTGTAATAACAACATATAGACGAACTTTTCTGAATTTTTCTGCTGCATCACCGAGCAGGACTATATCTTTCTCGAGGCTGTAAGAGCTGTACCGCAAATTCTCGATTTCTGCTGCTACTGCCGAATCAATCGGTGAAATTGTCTCGGCTAATACCCGCAGTGCTTCTGCAAGCCGTCTGCAGGCTGCGGTGAAGCTATCTTTTAAGTCAGCTCTTCGAAGCTGGCTATCGACGACCTGTCCGATGCCGACATCGCCGGCTGTATCCCTGCTCGAGATAAGGCCAATTGCATCCAAGCGGCCGACAGCGGCGCAAAGCTGATGACGAAGCTGCTTCGCCCTCGCAGTTAGAGGGCTGGAATCCAGATAAAATCTGCAGTACTCTTCGATGAGGCGAGCCGCTTCCCTTGCCCTGTTGAAATTGGCGTCAATAATTCTGTAGGCAGCCCTTTCCATAACGAAAATGATTATACCCCCCTGGTATGCTGTTGAATAGTTAAAAGTCAACGCTGATAAGCGATGCGCTCTTTTAGAAATAAATACTCAAGAGAGCTTGGTAAGAGGAGCGAAAGCAGCATTAAAAACGGAGTCGTTCTCCTCCGTAACGACTCCGTACATTTTTCTAACAGAGCCGGCGAGCCGGCCCTGTTTGTTCCTGAAATTGGGCGGGAATCATCCTCCTCCAAGTTCGGTACTTTTTGGACGTCCGCCCAATATCATCGACCAAAGAGCCAAAATAAGGTGATGTGCAAAAGATATGCCAATAGCGGCTTGCGCTGTCAAAACTTTCTGACAAAGTTACTTAACAGCCTTACAATAAAATATTTATATTTATATGTATAATTGCAGCTTCAAAATGATGCAGATGACGTATTTTAACACCATGTTGCTTTTTGGCAACACAGCTTCTTATTAATCAATTTAAGTTTACATATATGGGACTTAAAAAATAGCTATCAGTGCTTTTTCATCATCCGTTTATAAAAATCAACACTCTCGTAAATAAAAATAAACACAGTTGCTGTTTTGTTGTTGTTTTAAAGTCCCCAGGCTTTGGCAAATGCCTTAAAAGTGCGGTCGTATGTTTTTTCTATTTTCTCTGGGAAGCAGCAGGCTGGCAGCTCTTTTGCAGATAAGTGATACTGTATACATTCACAGCAAAGGCCTTTTTTGCTGCAGCCGGGATAAGTACAGTTACAGTTTTTCAGATTCTTTTGCTTATTGCATTCCATATTTTCAGATACTCCTGTTTAATATTAGGAATTTATCGCATTATCTTATAGACTTCGTTTCCACATTCGGCGCATATCCAGTTTTTGTTCATTTTTTTTGTTGATTTGAGCCAGAAAAAAAACCAGATGCCCGCTGTCAGGACGGTCAATATAGAATTGGGTATGATGCTCGTTTTTTTTCGCCATACGACTACCTGCTTCAGACACCTGCCGCAGTAACCTTCCAAATACTGATATTTATATAAGCTTAACATATTTGTTCGACGGCATTGCAAATTGGTAAAAAATACGCGCGCCGATTTTATAAGGATAAGTGTAACCGAATTTTATGTGAAATGCAATTCGACGATGTCTTTGTCGTGAAGGACGTGGTCTTTAGGAGCGTTCTGGCCGTCGTAAACAACTGTCCCCCATATTTTTGCGGAGGTGAATTTTTCTGCGAGCTCGCGGTGAATTGCCATTGCCAGGTCCATAATAGTTGAGCCGGCGGGCAGAGTGAAAGGCTCGGTCAGGTCGGCTTTTTTGCCGGGCGGTTTTGTATAAACGCGAATGATATTCGAAAGTTTAAAAAGCTCTTGCGGCAGAGTATCAATGCCTTCGTTTGTTTCGGTTGAGGTGACGATTACGGGTAAGCTATGTTTGGAGATTTTTTTCAGGTTTTCGAGAGCACTCGGTTTTGCGATGTCGGCTTTCGTGCAGAGGTAAAAAGCGGCTTTGCCGAAGCGGTTACCGGCTGAATCGGCTGCGGGGGTATTTTCGTCAATGAGCAGATTTCTCGATTCGAGAAAATCGAGCAGGATGTTTAACTGCTTTTCAATGTCTTCCGAGAGGTCGATGACGATAGCGATAAGGTCGCAGTTTCGATAAACGCCGACCTGGCCCGGCGTTACGAAATCTGCGGTAATAGGGGGGGTGTCGATGAGCTGAATCTGGATGTCCTCGAAACGGACCATTCCGGGGACGGGGACGTTTGTGGCGTATGGGAAATCCGCGACATTGACCCTGGCGTTGGTCAGGCTTGCGAGGATTGAGCTTTTTCCGCTGTTCGGTGTCCCTATCAGGGAAATCTGGGCGGCACCTGTTTTGGGGATATAGAAGATATCAGCAGTTTTTGCTGTGCCTGTTTTTTGTGTAGCGGCTTCTTTTAGTTTCGACAGTTTTCTTCGCAGGTCGGCCTTCAGGTGGTCGGTGCCCTTGTGCTTGGGCATAACGGCGAGCATACGCTCAACAGCGAGGATTTTTTCCTCGTTGGTGACCGCCTCGCGGTACCACTTCTCAGCCTTGAAATATTCCGGTGTAAGGTTCGCAGGCATAATATCAAGTAAAAGGTAAAAGGTAAAAAATTAAGAGTAATAAAATTAATTATATGTTTTTCCTGCTATTTACAACAATTCTGCCTAAAATTTTACAAATTTCATCTGACTCCTGAATAAGGCTTTTGACTTCAACGCATTGGGATTGAATTGCCAGTAATAATTTAAGCCAATATTTTGTTTCTCTCGCCTCTTTTAGGGCAATGTTGTATTTATGTACAAAATCTGCTTTACTTTCGGCGGCTTGAGCCTCCTCAACGTTTGCTCCTATCGAAGTTCCAGCTCGCAAAAGTTGTGAACCAATGGGTTTATATTCAAAGGGTAAATTTGCCTTACCGATTAACTTAATAATCTCAATGGAAAAATCAAATGTTCGTTTAGCGATGTTTGATTCCTGATTCAATATGAATCCTTTTTGCCCTTTTACTTTTTCCTTTTTACCTTTTTTTTATTGAGTTACTTTCTCAGCGACCATATCTCCTACCTGTGTTGTTGAGTATCCCATTTTTCCTGCGGCGAGTGATTTGAGCTTATTTGCGGTTACAAATTTGACGGATGACTCTATTTTTTGTGCAGCTTCGTCCTCGCCGAGCGTTTCGAGCATCATCTGCATAGCACAAATGGCAGCGAGGGGATTGATAACACCCTTGCCGGTATATTTGGGAGCGGAGCCGCCGATTGGCTCGAACATACTGACGCCTTCGGGATTGATATTTCCGCCCGCAGCGATGCCCATACCGCCCTGAGTTATCGCGCCGAGGTCGGTTATGATGTCACCGAACATATTGCCGGTTACGAGCACATCGAACCATTCGGGATTTTTGACCATCCACATACAGCAGGCATCGACGTGATAATAGTCCCTTCTGATATCGGGGTAATCTTTTTTGCCCATTTCGTGAAAGGCCCTTTCCCAGAGGTCATAAACAAAGGTCAGCACATTTGTTTTTCCGACAAGGCCGAGGGTGTTTTCCGGGCCTTTGTTGCGAGCCTTTTTACCTCGTTTTTTTGCGTACTCGAAGGCGTACCGCAGGCAGCGGTCGACCTGAAAACGCGTATAGACCGATGTTTGTATCGCTACCTCGTTCGGTGTCCCTTTCATACTGAATCCGCCGGTGCCGGTATACAGGTCGCCTGTGTTTTCGCGGACGACGACGTAATCGATATGTTCAGGGCCTTTGTCTTTTAGGGGGCACTCGACGCCGGGATAGAGCTTTACCGGTCTGAGATTTATATACTGGTCAAGCTCAAAACGGGCCTTTAGCAGGATTCCCTTCTCGAGGATACCGGGCTTTACATCCGGATGGCCAATAGCGCCGAGTAATATCGCATCGAAGCCTCGCAGCTCTTCGACAGCGCTGTCAGGCAGAGTTTCGCCTGTTTTTTTGTATCTTTCACCGCCGAAATCGAAGTCGGTTAAATCTACTTTGAAGTTGAATTTATCTGCGGCTGTTTTTAATACCTTGACAGCCTCGTTAGCAACTTCCGGCCCTGTGCCGTCACCACCGATTACTGCGATTTTATAACTTCTCGCCACTTTTGTTCTCCTTGTCGTAGAGGTTATTTTATTTTCTTTTTTATATGTTCCAACAAGCCGCCGGCGTTTATTATTTCAAGTGCGAAATCGGGGAGCGGATTAAAGCTAATATCCATACCAGTTTTTTTGTTTTTTA
>CAYNDE010000137.1:0-4772 GCA_964395535.1 uncultured Pirellulales bacterium | reverse complement strand
TCTCCGCTTACTACAACGATTAAAAAATCATCGTCTGTTACTGTCTTAGGTATTCCTGTATCTACGGCAGCGGCGTGTATTCATTGGGTGCTGTCATTGTGCCGAAGTCGAACTGATAAAACTTGCCGTAGTCAGGGTCATATCCATCTGTAAACGAATTTGCCGGAACCGCCGCATAGCTCCACTCGCTCGCGGTAGTATCTGATATCATATTGACGTGGACATCAACAGTACTCGGAGAGCCGATGCTCGAAAGTGGTATCCGCATCTCCATATAATTGCCGCTTTGAGCAACATCTCCCGGCCAGCCTATATCTACCCAGCTCGAGCCGTTGTATTGGAAGACCCGCGTATAACCATTGTCGGCCCTCCAGCATACGTGATATCCCGCGCTAAACGCAAGTGCCGGCTGCTGCGTATTGTAACTCACGCCGCTTGTCGTCCCTACTGAACCGCTTATATAAAGCAGGACCCACTTGCTCGAACTGCCCCCGCTGATGTCCGGCCCCTCCATACCTGCATAAAGGTACTGTGAATCCCAGGACCAGTAGCCCGAGTTACCACCCGATGACGTGCCAAACGTCTCGTCTTCTGTAAAGTCCTTTAATCCGTCAATAAAGATTGTGTGACTGTAACCGCCGGGGCAGTCAGTGTCATTCTGGTCGATAAATCCGTCGCAGTCGTCATCTATACCATTCTCACATTGTTCAATCGCCCCGGGATTTATATTGGGGTCATCGTCGTTACAGTCTTCTGAGACATCATACCCATCCTCGTCCAAATCCAGAGCAATACACGCGGGGTTTTCCGGAAATAGCTCACAGTCGACAAGCCAGTTCGCAGCGAACATAGCAAAATCGTTAAAATCAACCCGGCAATCCCCGTTTATATCCCCCCACAGTTCATAATGACAATCTTTACCAGGAGCTGTCACTGTTGTAATAAAGACGACCAGCAGGACCAAACAGCCCAACATACAGACTGTTCGTTTATTACCGCATCTTCCCATTTTTCTTTTTCTCCAATAAATCAAGCGGAATGCTCCGCTCTTATCGCTATATTCATATTTATACCATATTACACAGGAAAATGCAAGTTATTTCCCGCCTGTGAGCTGTTTGGCTTCTGCAAAAAATAATCCCGCCCATAGTTTTATTGTATTTTTTAAGCCACAAAGACCCAAAGACACAAATAAAATCAGCCACGGATTCACACTGATTTACACGGATTTTTCGTTTAGCCCCGCCACCTGTGGGCGGGGGAGTCTTGACGAAGGCCGTTTTACGGCAGGTTTTTGTTTGCTATTCGGTTTTATACCAACCCTCCCCCATAAAGGCATAATCTATGAAATCCACTTCTCTTGATTTATTCAGGTCGCATTTATCACACCAGAAGTTCTCTGTACTGCAAATAGCATCAAGCAAATGGTCGGTAAGTATTTCAATATCCGGCAAATCAACATTGCCGTCACCATTCGGGTCACCTTCTAAAGGACATTCACCAAAACGATTAAAATAATATATCGGTTGATAAGTACCTTCGCTGACTGTGTAATATCCGCAGCCGTTGGCATCAAAACATATCGCTTCCCCCTGCGGCTCGATTACGAGAGGCGCAGCGCATTCAACGCCTGCCAAAGCCTGCCATAATTCCGTCCCTGCGGTCCTGCCCCAGACGGAAGCATTAAGATAGCCTCGTACTATCACAAGATTACCACCTGCCGATATATCACCGCCTGTCGCCCAGCTCCAGGGCAATTGCCCTTTATATTCCATTTCTGTTATTTCACTGGTTGATTGAGGATACCGTGCAACATAAATCCGTGAATTACTGTCAGACTTTGAAATGATATATAAATCCCTTGTCACCGGGTCCAGCAATAGAGTTTCTGCATCTCTTGGGCCGTCAGGATATGTCAGCTTAATGCTTTCGGATTCACTGACAATTTCCTCAAAAATCATCTGGCCGGAATCGACATTCGGTTCCTGTACCCGGTACACTACGACATAAGGCCTGCTTTTAGAATTGTCTCCTATGTCACCAACATACAGGTAGTCTTCGTTTTCCTCCGGGCCGGGTCCGATTGCTATATCCTCCCAGTCATAATTACTTGCATCGGAAATATTCAATGAACCACGGAAAGTGCCTTCAGCGTCTATAGCGAAGGTCTTTGCTTCACCACCGGAATCGTTATGAACCCAGAGCAGGCCTGGATTTTTCCTGCTTGCTGCAATCCCGGAAATCTCGGTCAGCTGGTTTGAGTCCGTTGTCCCGCTTTGTATCCCATTGAGAAATTCAGGACAATCGGCAATCGAATCCGGATTTACAGATAAAATTGTTATCCAAAAAATTAACAACAAAAACCTATGCATACTGCTTCTCTATCGGCTCTTCCATGAATGTTGGTGTTACTTTTTTCCTGCCTCCTTGACTAAAATTTTACCAAGTCAGAAACGAATAAGCAAGCTTTTATGTGCGGATTTTCAGTTAAGAATGGTTTAATCCTGGTCAATAATATATTAGTGTTTCATAATCTCCTTCTGATTAGTTTTTGTGCTTTACGAGCTTATGACTTTTTATTGCTGTTCTGATTTGTGATGAATCCGGATTCACTCAAGCTGATTAACACCGCTCTGGGTTAACGCTGTATATAGTAATTAGGGAGTAATAGGGGCCGTTTACCGATTTTTGTTAATATTTCTCAGAGTAATCCTCTGTATCAAAAAATCTTCGAATTCGCCGAAGACGAATGAAAGAAAATCAATGTAAATATCAAATAGCCTTACCAATCCGCAAAAATCCTATTCCAAGTACTACATTTGTTGATGTTTGTCATATTTAACAAATATTTCTTCACAAAAATGAGCAATCCAATCACATTCAGGTTTGTCAAATGGAAGGTTAAGAGATGTGACTGTTTTGTTTTTTAATGATATGTCCAGTATATAATTTTTTGAAAAAGAAAACCACCTTCGTTTTGGAATCCCCACGCCAACGTAATATGAGTATTGATTCCCCTTTCTAATACTGACCTGCTCTAAATCATCAGGATGAATTAAACAGAAACGGCTTCTGCCGGACCAAATCCAAACAAGTTTTCCGTCGGTTAAAATAACAACTGAATCTTTATGGATCGCACTGGAACCAGCCCATAAAAAACTCGCTATCACAATAATAGGAACTATTATTAGAGTAATTAAAAAAGCACCTAAAAGCCTAACGTAGATTATCAAAAAAATAGAAACGGCCACCGAAATCAGCATTAGTATAAGCGATATGATTCTTAGGATTTTCCACTTTCCTGCGTTTGCAGGCCTGAGTGTTACAGAAAGACTATTTTCAACTTCCTGGATTTCTATATTTATTCCGTCCGGCTTGTCAAAATTGCCAATTTTTTCTCTTGAAAATTTTATGTCAATTATCTTGTCTTTCTCCTCATTCCTAAATTCTGAGGTCATTCCTTCCCGCTGCCCCCTCCATTCATCCCGAAATAGAGCTGATTCTTCGAAACCAAGAATTTTATTTAATCCTTCTGATATCCATATCAATTCTTCATAAGCTCGGTCTGGAATCAACTCTGTAATCTTTTGATTGCGTATTAATACTTTGAGGTTATAAATCGAGCCTACTGCTGTAGCCGGGGGATTGGAATTTTCCTCTATATGGAACCCCTGAATTTCCTCGAGTTTCCATTCATGTTTCAGCCTTCTGAATGCGTTTTGTTTATTGAGTATTAATTTCCAGGAATTGCATTGAAGTAATGTTACCTTACGATTTGTAAAGTAGATAGTTAGCCCACCAAGAATAAATAGAACTATGATTATAATATAAATATAACGAGGGAATAAGTCAGATTGCCAGCCAAAATAAATCACTATAAACGCAAAAACAGCTACCAAACCATGAATAAAATATTCTTTAAATTGATATTTTAATGAAAATACACTTTTAAAAACCCACATCCTTGTCTGGGGGTCCCGGATAATATATAAGGTCTGCTGACCAGACCAGCTTGGGTCGATAATATAATAATCCCCAGGCTCCATCAAAGAGATATCCTTGGGTGCTTTATTTGTCTCGTCCGGCATTTTTAATTCCTCTGAATACAGGCGTATCCTAAAAGTATAATTTTAACTAATTGTAGTCCGTTATGCTTAAAAAGTCAAAGATTCAGATTTTGTCAAGTAACTTGATTTCGACTATTTCCAATTTCTCTATTTGTATAAATCAGCGAAATCAGCGATTAAATATTTTCGAGTATCCAGCATCGAGCATCAAGAATCTAGTGCCGTTTCTAAAAAGAAACTTTAGCTTTTGTGTCATTCCCGCGAAGGCGGGAATCCAGTTTTTTAACTTCCTGGATTCCGCATCAAGTGCGGAATGACAGGTCTTGCCAGAGGTGGACAAGTTGAAAAAGTGAAACTTATTTAATGGAAACGGCACTAGTTTCTCACTTCTAATTTCTCATTTCTCTGTCTTATGTCATCCGTCTTCCGCCTTCTATACTCTGCCTTCTGTATTCTGCTTTTTACTTTTAAGTTATGGTTTTTCATTTTACATTTTGAATTTTTATTTTTTTGTTTGAACAATCGCCTCTTTTCGGTACAATACCCTTGTGTGTTAGAAAACACACGTAATGCGGGGGTTACCGCACGATAGAACAGCAGTTCAAGATAAATCAAACGCAAACTCTTTCGTACTAAGGAGTAGCGAATGCTCAATAATTGTTTAAATCCACAGAGCCACGACCGTAAGGGAGTGGTTACGAGTAT
>CAYNDE010000136.1:0-4830 GCA_964395535.1 uncultured Pirellulales bacterium | reverse complement strand
CTTAAAAATATCATTAAAAAGCGGGGTAAATTAAGCAGGGTCTGCGCCTCAAATACCTCCTTCACCAAAACACATAAAAGAGCACCGAGGGATGAAAAAACCAGGAGCGAAGGAACGATAATCAAAATAAGATAAACAAAGTTGGGATGGAGTCCGAGAACAATTGTTGAACCTATCGTTACTATGGCTGTCATCGTAAAACCGAAAACAACACCTCCGAGCACCTTTCCAAGAAGCACTGCTGATATATTGATGGGCGCTAAAAGCAATCTTTCCAAAGAGCCAAGTCTTAGTTCAAAATTTATAACCACTGCCTCTGCAGCAGTAGTACTAAAAAGAATCGTCATCGCAATCAATCCGGGCACTAATTCTTCAAAACTTCCGGGATTTCTTAAATAAAAAGCTAAAATCCAGGTAATCGGAAAGACAATGCCCCAACTGACTGCCGGCGGCTTAAAATAGTATGTCTTTATATCTTTTAAGGCGATATAGAAAATACCTCGTAAGTTATCACGCCACATCTTACTTTCCTTTTTCAATTGCCAAAACCTCTGGCTCTAAACCAGTGATCTTCATAAATACCTCTTCCAGTGATTTTTTATCAGTTTTTGCTTTTAAATATTCAGGCGTATCAATCGCCAAAATTCTCCCCTTTACCAGAATAGCCACACGGTCACATAAAAGGTCTGCCTCTTCTAAGTAGTGGGTGGTAAGAAAAATGGTTATTCCCTGCTGACGAAGATTAGATATCAAATTACGCAAAGAACGTGCTGCTACTACATCTAAGCCGACTGTAGGCTCATCAAGAAAGATAACTTCAGGGTTATGAATCAAGGCCGCCGCAATTGTTAGGGCCCGCTTCATACCACGGGAAAAGGTACGAAAGAGACTGTCTTTGCGCTCGTAGAGTCTGAAGGTTTTCAGTAATTCTTCCGCTCTTTTTCTCCGCTGAGTGCGAGGAACACCATAGAGTTGTGCCATAAATAATAAGTTGTCAAAACCACTCAACTCATCATAGAGATTGGAAATTTCTGGAACAACCCCAATATGTTTCTTTATCTGTACAATTTGTGAATTAATGTCAAAACCTAAAATAGACGCCTTTCCATCTGTAGGTTTGGAAAGCCCGGTAAGCATCCTTATAGTTGTAGTTTTCCCTGCTCCGTTTGGCCCAAGAAATCCGAAAACCTCTCCATTTCTCACCTCGAAGCTGATTTCATCAATAGCGGTAAAATCTCCGAATCGTTTCATCAGCCCCTTAACGTAGATTGCATTTTCCATACGACTCGACCTACCTATTTAAAGCAGCAGCCTTCGCCTGTAACAAAATTCTTTTCTTTCCTTTTATAACATAAAGAGCCGCTGAATTGGGGTCCTGTGTTTGGAATATTTCCACACCATTGATTCCTAAAAAATATTCTGCTTGTATAGAGAAATACTCAGCGGCTTTTCTTTCAATTTCTGTTAAGTCCGTATGCCTAATCTTGTTTACATAAGAGTCTGGTTTTTGGGTTTTTTCTTTGAAAAATTCAGACTGCGGATTAAGAAGCATGACCAGCAGTTTGCCGCCCGACCTGAGGACACGAGCAGTCTCTTTAACAGCTTGTTTATATCTTTCGATAAATTGCATAGAAGCCACATAAATAACCGCATCAAAACTGCAATCTGCAAAGTCCATCTTTTCTGCTGAGCCTGCTACTGTTCTTATATTGTCCGGCGCCTCTTCTAAAGCCTCTTTGGAAATATCCAGACCGGTAACGCTAAAACCATTTTCAGCCAGGCCTGCCTCTATAATCGCCGGGCCGCAGCCGACACTTAAAACATCTTTAACACCTCTTAACTGGTGCAAAATATAGTCCAACTCTGCCTTGAAGACCTCCTTCCAAAATTCCGACTTACATGATTGCAAATACTTTTCCATGCCGGCAAATCCTGTGTTCATCCGAAAAATTTTTCACGCCACCACAAAAAGTGCCCCCATGCATTGTCAAGCTTGTATTTATCATCTTCTGGAACGCCTGACCAGGAGTTAATCTCCTTTAGCAACTCAGGGCAGGGCTTATCCTCTGCTAAAAGCTGGTATGCACATTTGACCAACGTAAATTTTTTAGCGGCATCAGGATCATTCGAGTTCTTATCAGGGTGAAACTTCATCGCAGCTTGCCGGTAAGCCTTCTTAAGCTGCTTTCTATCTGCCGTTTCATCTACATCGAGAACTTTACACGCCACCCGCCGAGCCTCCAGGTCAAGGCTTATCCTTTCCATAAATTCCAAGTCGTCTCTTTTCATTTATCTCAGCCTTATAGCCTTTTTGAGACACTTTCGTATAAACCCACAAAATCTTTCTTGTAATCAGGCAAAATATCAACAATCATCTTGCCAATCGAATAAGCTTCTGCTATCTGACGGTCGTAAGGCACCTCAAAAATAACGTCTATGCTTTCATCCTGGCAATATTGATTCGTCATTTGCTCATCGGGTTCACTGCGATTTATCACCACAGCAAACGGGATTTTCAGTTCTCTCACCATTCCGACAGCTAATTTCAGATCGTTCAATCCAAAGGGCGTAGGCTCAGTTACAAGCAAAACAAAATCACTTCCCTTTACTGCTTCGATAACCGGGCACGATGTCCCAGGAGGCGCATCTATAATGACAACACCATTTTCTATAGCGTTAGCTTTAATTTCCTTTATAAGTGATGGTGAATGTATATCACCGATTTTCAGCCGACCCTGTCCAAACTTCACACCATTTGCCGTCCCAAAATCAGCAAAGCCAATTTCCCTTTGTTTTTCTGTAATCGCACCTGTTGGACAAACCAGCATACAGCCGCCGCATGAATGACATAACTGCTCGAAAGTCATTGCTTTGCTTTTCAGAGAAATGATTGCACTGTACTGACAAAGTTCTCCGCATTTGCCGCAACCATTACATAATTCTGCATCAACTTCCGGGACATCAATTGTGGCATTAATTGTTTCTTTTATATCAGGCTTCAAAAATATGTGGCCATTCGGCTCTTCAACATCGCAGTCAAGATATTGAACTGTTTTGCCCATCTGAGCAATTGAATAGGCCAGGTTCGTTGCTATTGTTGTTTTTCCTGTACCGCCTTTACCACTTGCAATTGCTATTCTCATATCAAACTTACTCCACAAACGTATTAGCTCTGTCCCAATCGAATTTATCTTTCGCAATCCAACCTTGCTGTGGTAAAGAATCGAAACAGACCGGTTTAGGATTACACCAGTGATTACCCTGTAGAATGTCCCATTTGGTATACCTGTTCATCGGCGAGGCTGTTTTGTCTATCCGGTAACCATCCGAATGAAATCCAATTTGAATTTCTGTTGAACTGAATGTCTGTTCCATTTTTGCTCCTATTGAAAACCAACTACAAAAAGAAATTCATTCAAAATTTCATATTCTTTCCAACATAACGCAAAGATTAGAAACAACTTTAAGATTGTTCTGTTTGCAAAATTCCATAACGCTTTCACTTTCAGTTCCGGACTGAAGCCATATCCTGTTGACCCCTTTCTCCTTGCATTCTTTCACGATTTTCACACTTACCGCAGGCGGAGTAACTATATTAGCAACATCACAAACTACGGGAATATTTTTAACACTTGGACAACAAGTCAAGCCTTGGATTTCTTTGAAGCGTGAGTTGACTGGATAAACCTCATATCCGCTATCTTTCAGGGACTTTAGAATCTGGTAGGCATATTTCTGCTTATGCCGGAATGAACCAACTACCGCAAAATGCTTTTGTTTTAAAAAATCTTTGACCAAATTCTGCATTTCTATCTCATTGAAAAATTAAATTGCTTATCCAATCTGGTTCTTTGGTATATTCTTGTCATCAACCAACACTATTTTTGCTTTTAAATCCTTTGCCTTATTCGCAGGAACCTGACAGTAAGATATAATTATAACTTTGTCTCCTACAGTGCCTAATCTTGCCGCCGGCCCATTTAATAACACAGTGCCTGACCCTCGTGGCGCTGAAATAGTATAAGTTACTAAACGCTGGCCGTTATTAATATTAAGTACATGAACCTGCTCACCCGGCAATATATCAGCTTTCTCAAGAAGATTTTCATCAATGGTTATACTTCCTTCGTAATCCAAATCTGTTCCGGTCAATGTTGCCCTATGAATCTTTGATTTCAACATAAATCGTTGCATATCAATACTATCCTTTTTTAAAATACAGAGTAATGTATATAGATCAAGTGTTGTGGTTTTAAGTTTTACTGCTTGTATATCAAAAGTTCAAACTTTTCACTTGAAAACTTGCTGTGCAAAAAATAAAGGCTCTGAAGTAGTTTACTTACCAACTTTTTCCTGGACGATTACAATAGCTTCATTGGGACATTCCCAAATGCAGGCGGCACAGCCGGTACAGGCATCTGCGTTGATAACAGCTTGTTCATTAACTTCAATGGCGTTCACTGGACACACATCGATACAAATACCACAGCCTGTACATTTTTCAGAATCAACAACCGCAACAGCCTTACGACCGCTTTCAAGCTGAGCCATTCTTTGATTGAGCTGTTGTCTTTGCTGCCCAAGCATCTCTGCCTGCTGTTTTAACGCAGCCAATTCTTGCTCAGGGTTTTGCAGTTCAGCATCCTTTGGGAGACCTGCTGCAGGGCCTACTGAAGGCATACCCATACCACGTCCCATACCGCCGCCGCGACCCATGCCCATGCCGCGTCCCATTCCACCACCGCGACCCATGCCGCGTCCCATTCCACCACCGCGACCCATGCCGCGTCCGCCACCTTGCCCAACTGGGCCAGGTATCGGTTGTCCTGT
>CAYNDE010000135.1:0-4833 GCA_964395535.1 uncultured Pirellulales bacterium | reverse complement strand
GCAGCACACTGGGCTGTAGCTGAAACAGGCTCAGTAATAGTTATATATGAGCAGAGCCGAACATCATATCCGCATTTTCTGGCAGAGACGGTTTTCGCGATTGTCAATTACAAAAAAATAACCGCGGATATATTCGAACTTTTCGAGAAATTGGAACCTGAGCAGGCAAAAAATATGGTCATAATCAGCGGCCCAAGCAGAACAGCGGACATTGAGAAGATATTGATTTTGGGTGCACACGGCCCCCGCCGATTTATTGTGACAGTATTAGCCGAATAAACAGTTTTCTTTAAGGCTGTATCTTTTTCTGCGGTATCAGGCGAACAGGGCCGAGCAGTCCAGAATCGCGTAACGGCCAGCCGGAAGCATCAAACGGCCGATAGTCCAGATTAACCACGTTGATATCATAAAAATATTTCCAGTTCACGCCGCGCCGGTCCATATCACGAATTCGATTGGCTGCAAGATTAGTTACTTCGATTTCCAAAACATTTTTTCCGGGACGCAGATATTCGCCTATCCGAAGCCGGAATGGCTCACACCAGAGCGTACCAAGCTCACGGCCGTTAAGACTGACTCTGGCACTCTCACAGACACGACCCAAATCCAGAATCCAGTCATCGGCTTTCTGTACCGGCTTATCGAATTCGATTTTGTACCGTGCGGTACCGGCAAAACATTCTACCTTCGAATCATCAAGTTCTGTCCAGGATATTAACTTTTTCATTTGACAATCCTGCGGTAAATCCGGTCCGCCATCAATAAAGGTTACATCCCAGGGACCATTTACTAAAACTTCTTTGCCTTCCGAATGAGTATATTGCCAGTTCGGCCCCTGCACCTGTTTGGCAGTAAAGGTTCGCAGAATAATTGATTGTCCGGGCTGTAACTGCAGATATATTTGTGTTGAGCCGTTTTTAGTGCGAAGCTCAGCCAGACCAATTGAATCAGAAGACAGCGGGTCCATTAATACCGCCGAGCGGGCTGGTCTGCCAAGTGTAATCCATTGGTCTAAAAAGTTGTCTGAACGATTAACAAAAAAATAGAAATAGCCCTGCTGGTCTTTGCGTCGGACAAGTCGAAGGCCCAAATCAGCAGCCGATTCACGAGGGAGGTTTAATGAGTCTAATATTTCTTCGAGTTTGCCACAAAGCAATCTGCCATTGCCTACAGTGGCCTGCTGAATTTTTGGATTCGAGGCCGGACTGAATTTTAGACGAGCGAGTATTTCTTTAAGCTCTGAACGGCGTTTGTCTAAATCTGCCAGACCGGGGACATCTGAAGGCAGGCTCTGGCCAAAAATAATAGTCGCTCCTGATTCTGCTAATTGCACGAGTTTCTGCATCGTCGCAGTAGTCATAAGATTACAGCGGGGAACTATAATGACGTAATAATCGTTTTCCCCAAGGAATATTTTACCAATAAGACTAATACAGGTGGCCTTGTCTAAAAAGCTATCGGAGACAAAATCAAAGGTAAATCCCTTGTTCCAAAGTGTTATAGCGACATCGTAAAAGAAAGATTTATACAGCCACTGGTCCTGATTGTTTAGCCTGAACGGTATAGTAAGATTTTCTTTGTCCTGCCAGGAATCATAAATGGGCATATACAGCAGTATATCGTTATCCGGTTTTCCAGATTGCAGAATCGATTGACAGCGGGTGACATAAGCATTGTATGCCGGCAGGTCGCGCCACAGGCCGCCCTGCGGGCCGAAATTGACCGAGGCATAAAATTGCCATCCCGGCCAGAGCGCCTGGCTCGGAGAATAGGGAATGCCGTGAAAGAAAATATGGTTAATCCCGCCCAGAAACAAAAAGTCAGTTGCGAATTTGACATCCGACAGTGAGGTCTGAAAATGTTCTTTCAGCCAGGTGAAAGATTCGGATGAAGTCGGGGTCCTGCCGCTCAAGTGTGCTGCTGAGGAGGCAAACTTCAGCATTGGTATCTGGCGCTCATCCACCGAACGAAAGATTTCAGTCTCAGGAATATCCGAAGCAGCGTAAAGGTCAATGAGATTAGCCGGTGCACCGTGGGCCTGATTACGAGAAAGACTATTGTAGTCATTCGACCATTGTGTCCAGCGCTTAATATAGGCAATGTGTAAATCAGAAAGCGTTTGCCGATAATCACACTTTACACGAGCGACAATCTCATCCGGCCCATCGCCAAATAAAGCCTCTAACTTATCTCGCAAATCATATCCTCTTAGAGATTTAAATTTATCGAAGAAATCACGAGTCCAGGTTGCTCCATAATATTCGAATGAATCGTGAAAGAAGCAACGCGGCATTTTACCCTTGAAACCTTCAAAGGCCTTATCAAAATCCGACAGATAATCATCCAAAGCCCGAATGGAATACGGGTCGAGCACGTACCCTTCACCGCCGGGAGCAGCCCGTTTTACTCTTTGGATGGGTGTCTTAATCGAGACCTCATAAATCGTCCATTGTCCCACAGGAGCAGTCCAGTCGAGCCGGCCGTCTTTGACTTTATCAGTCAGCTCGACTCTCTTTCCATCTTCTGAAACTGCCAAGAGATATTCCAAACGTGCTCTGGAATCTTTTGGAATCCTTGCTGAGAATTTCTCCTCTTCTGCAACCTTATATTGTTCCAGCAGAACACTGACAGAGGCGTTTTTACCAGTGACGTTCGGCCCGCCAAACGGCCAGCCGGTACCGGCGGTCATATCAACACCGAATCCCAATTTGTCTGCTACAAGAGTCGTATGTTCGAGCATCCTCATCCATTGCGGCGAAAGGAAGTCGATGAATTTATCCTCATAACCTTTTAATCCATAGATTGGACAGATTTCGACACCACCCAGGCCAGCGTTATGATACTGAGTAAGAAGATTAGTCAGGTTCGGTTCGTCAACAGCACTGGCCAGCCACCACCAGCGTGTCCAGGGACGGTTTGTCTGTGTCGGCTTCGGCCAAGCGAGGTCGTACGACAAAGCCTTTTTCTGTTTTTGGATTTCATATGACCGGCACGAAATGAAATATAGAGTTATCAGTGCCAATAGGATAATTCTTACCTGCATAATTCTGAAGGTCTTCATTTTTATATCCTTATTTCTAAGATTGAAGACAGTTGCTAAAGCTTTTAAAAGTCATCCGTGCGGAACGGAGAAGCCGGCAGTCCTTCTTTATTATACAGGCTGACAACCGGATTTTCATCCCAAGCGTAACGCACTGCTATGGGCTTATCTATATTCTCACTTGAAACTACGATAGTGTCACCGGCAATTTTTGCATCAGCCGGGACAAATTCCCTATCAGCACCGGCAATAGCAAAACCTTCGAGTTTGCCGCCTTTAGCCACAAGTCCTCCGCCGATATGTTTGAAATGCAGGCGAATAGTATTACCTCCAATCAACATATAGTCATAGAGCGGGCCCGAATAAACAATATCCTCTCCATATACAAGTGCCCTGGCCGCCAATGAAAGACGCAATCCCACATCCTGCTTGTTCTTCGGATGGATATCATTTGCTTCACCAATATCGATGATTACTGCCATAGTTGTATTAGGAACAGAAAGATTCTTAAATTGCTTTTCACGTATTATCGTAAAATCGCCGCCGGAAGCGATCTTTTCAGCTCTTTTTTTGTAGTTTGCCAGCTGGACATAGAGAAACGGGAAATCACCCTGTCCCCACGCCCGCCGCCAATCCTTAATCAAAGTCTCCATAATAACATCATAAATTTCTTTTGTCAGCCCATTCGATTCACCCTGATACCATATAGCACCGCGAATCGCATAGCCAATAAGCGGTGCCACCATCCCATTATAAAGAACACAGGGGCTGTGCTTGTCCGTATGCGGATTCAGGGGACGTGCGGGTTTTTTGGGGGCCTCTTTGCCTTCTGCTTCTACCTTCTCAGCAAGCTCTTCCCATTGCGCTAATTTCTCTTCATATTGCTTCTGTGCATTTCCGCTGTCATAGTCTTCACACTTTTTTGCATAATCATCGAGAAGAAATTTGAGCTGTTCGTTCGCTTGCAAAGTCGGCCGGCTGGTCCAGGCTTCGGCGGTGCTTCCGCCATAAGCGGTTGTCAGCAGGCCGACAGGGACATTCAGTCTGCCGTGGATCTGGCGGGCAAAAAAATAAGCTACCGCGGAAAAATGCCCCACAGTTTCAGGCGAACAAACTTCCCATTCTCCGCTAACATCCTGCTGCGGCTCGTCCTTCGGGTCGAAGTTCACATCGAAAACACGAATCATCGGATATTCGGCTGCTGCGACTTCCTGTGCTTCATTATTTACACCGCACCAGTAACGGTCTTCCTTCGCTACGGTCATATCCATATTGGATTGGCCGGAGCACAGCCAGACCTCGCCGACATAGATATCTTTGAACGTAACTGTATTTTTATTTCCGGCTATTGTCATTTCAAAAGGCCCGCCTGCTTCGAGAGCATCAAGGTAAACCATCCACTTGCCGGAAGAATCAGTTTTAACAGTTTTTTCCTGTCGTGCTATTTTTACAGTGACACTCTCATTTTCATCAGCATCTCCCCATAGTGGGACAGGTCGCTGCTGCTGCAAGACCATATAATTTCCAAAAATACCGGCCGGTTTTACTTCCGCTGATACAAAACCACTACTTAAGAAAACGACTACAAGAAAGATTGCAAATACAAACCTGTGTACTTTCATTTCGACCTCCAAAAAGCTAAAGTTCATGTTGATTACACTATATACCTGTCATATTCAGACAGTTCTCAAATTTCACTTTGGAGCCGTCCTCAGCTTCAATAGTGACATTCTTAAACTCCCAGTTTTCAGCGTTTTTTATTGTGCCCGCCGTGCGTGCCTTCAGGGTGACAT
>CAYNDE010000134.1:1320-4851 GCA_964395535.1 uncultured Pirellulales bacterium | reverse complement strand
CAGCCCGATTCCGGGCCGGAACTGCTCGGCTCTGAAAAAAACGAAGACCTGTTCATTTTTACACTCGAAAATTTGACTCTTAAAAAAGGCCAGCGTATCGTAGTCTCTATAGCCGAGTATGAAATCAAATATACCGATATATACAAATTAGAGCTGCCCGTTGCTCCGCCCACACAAATTCGGAGCAATTTTAGCAGCTCTCAGCATATTCAGATAGAAAAATTGCTGCATCAGCCGAGCGTAAAGCACTGTCTCAGACTTGACAACGATGCCGAATATCCTCTTACCACCGCTCCTGCCCTTATTTTAAGAAACGGCAGGCTCATCTCGCAGGCCCTTATGACTTACACCGCTGTCGGTGGCAAGTGCGACCTCGAGATGTCAACCGCAGTCGATGTCTTTGTTAAGTGCCTCGAAAAACAGACACAGTACACGCCCAACGCTATGAATATTAACGGCAATTCTTATTCTAAAATTGATATGGCCGGCAGCGTTGAGCTCAAAAATCATAAAAAACAAAATATAAAGATTGAAATCAAACGTTTCGTCCTCGGCCATATCGACGAGGCCAATCTCGATGCCGAAATCAGTCAGCTCGGTCACGGTTACGGCTCCTGGTTCTCAGAGGGCGACCTTCCTTTCTGGTGGAACTGGTGCTCCTGGCCCTGGTGGTGGTATCACGTTAACACGCTCGGTCAAATCAGTTGGGATATCGAAATGGAAGCTAACCAGAAAGTAGAGCTTCAGTATTCCTGGCACTACTTCTGGCGCTAAAATTTATTGTGATTGGAATTTTTTGAAAGGAGATAAAAATGAAAAAAGTAAAAGTCCTGGCAGCGTTTGTATTTATCGCCGTCTTTAATTCGCTCTGCCTTGCCGCAAGTTTGGAGACCGAGGGCAAAATCTCGAAAGTCACAGTCTATCGAGGCCAGGCCCTTGTAACACGCAGCCTTGAAGTTGACCTGCCCGCCGGCTTATCGGAAATCATCGTCACGAATCTTCCCTCCCAGATAGTCCCCGACAGTATTTATGCACAAACCGCCGGCAATGTAAAAGTCCTCAGCGTAAGATACAGGGAAAAAGCCGTCAAAGAGGACACCCGCGAGGAGGTCAAAAAGCTCGATAGCGAAATCGAGAGCCTCAAAAGAGAAATTTACCATACCGAAAGAAGGAAAGGCCACTTCGATAATCAGTGGGATATGTTTATAAAGCTTCGCCAGTTCGTTGCCGATGCAAAGCAAATCGACACCGGCAGGGGGCTATTGCAGTTCGAGCCGATAAAGAATCTCACTGAATTTATTCTCGAAAAAGCCGATGCTTATATCGAACAAACTCTTGCCTTTGAAGACCAGATTGCCGATTTGAAAAAAGAGCTTGAGCTGCTCGAAAGAAAACTCGCCGAGCTGACCGCCGGCTCATCCAGAACAAAAAGACAGGCTGTCGTTTATATTTCTTCTGCTGATGCCGGAAAAGCTGCAATCGAATTAAATTATCTCGTCAACAATGCAAACTGGAACCAGCTTTACAACCTGCGTGCAAATCCCGACAATTCAAATGTTACCATCGAATATAACGCAGTGATAAATCAACTTTCAGGTGAGGACTGGGACAATGTCACACTGACACTCTCGACAGCCGAGCCTGCTATGGTTGCCGAGCCTCCCATACTTGAGCCGATGATGGTCGCGCTTTTCCAGCCTGTACCCGGCCAGCAGCAGGGTGGGCTGGGTGGTTCAATACCCCAGTTGGACCTTAAACAAATGCAGGAGCAGCAGAGCCTGAGAAGAAGAAGCATATCAAAAGGAATACAAGTTAGTGGCGAACTTAACACACTTGCAACCCAAACCCAGATTATGTTAATGAATGCCCCTGTAAGTCAAATCGAAGATTATCAGCAGCGGCTGGAGCAAATCGTCAGGATTGAAGGTGTTTCTGTCACCTATAGTCTGCCCGGCCTTATGACTTTGCCGAGCAGAAACGACCGCCAGCTCGTCAGCATAGCCTCTGTATCCGCAAAAGCCGATTTCACTCTTCTCGCGTCACCGCTTCTTACCGACTATGTCTATCTGCAGGCCGAGCTCTTAAACGACAGTGATACTGTCCTGCTGCCGGGCCCTGCGTCTATGTTCTGTGATAGCCGCTTCGTCGGCCAGGCAAATATACCGCTCGTAACTATCGGCGAAAAATTTACCGCCGGTTTTGGCATCGATTCGCAAATCCAGGTAACCCATGAGCTTGAGAGCAAAAAGACCAGGATACAGGGCGGCAATCGCATCGACACCTATAATTACCGTATAGCGCTCAATAATTTCAAGGACACTCCTGCCGGAATTCGTCTGCTCGACAGGTTGCCTTACTCGCAGAACTCTTCAATCAAGATTGACCTGATGGATACATCAATGCCGCTGAGCGAAGATACGGAATATGTCCGCACCCTGAAGAAGAAAGGCCTGCTCCGATGGGACATCGAGCTTGAACCGAACACAACCGGTGAGGATGCAACCGTTATCACTTATTCATTTACAACCGAATACGACAGGAATATGAATCTTACACCCGTTCAACAATAAAGAATTAAGAATAAAGATTTAAAAATATTCCTCTGCGGACAGAGGCCTGTAAAATTTTGCAGGCCTCTGTCCGGTTAAATCGACAAAAGACAAAGGTGAAAAAATGAAAACGAAAATGATTATAAAGCTGTTCGCGTTGCTCGTTTTTAGCTTACTTGCTGATAAAATAAACCCCGAGCCGCTTTCTCACGGCCACAACGACGCCGCTTACACGCAGCATATAAAGGAATTGAAAACAAAAATCCCCGACAGCAGCTTCTCAGTCGTTTTGGTGAAACCCTTTGTTGTTGTAGGCAACGAACCAGCTTCTATGGTGAAATACAGAGCTGAAAAAACTGTCAAATGGGCTGTCGATAAACTCAAAGCCGACTACTTTGAAAACGACCCCTGTTCGATTATTGATATCTGGCTTTTTGATGGCGAAAAAAGCTATCGCAGATACACAAGGCAAATTTTCAATGATGAGCCGACGACGCCTTTCGGCTATTTTTCGCATCAGCACAATGCTCTTATTATGAACATAGCTACCGGCGGCGGAACACTCGTTCATGAAATCGTTCATCCGTTCATAGCGGCGGATTTTCCCGATTGTCCTGCCTGGTTCAATGAAGGCCTGGCTTCACTGTATGAGCAGAGCAGCGAGAAAAACGGAAAAATCAGGGGCCTGACAAACTGGCGATTGAAAGGCTTAAAAGAAAAAATCAAAGATGGAACATTGCCGACTTTTAAGGATTTGACGCATACAACGACGTTCGAATTTTATCGAGGCTGTGCCGGTGGCGATAACTACGCGCAGGCAAGGTACCTGTGTTATTACCTGCAGGAAAAAAATCTGCTTCGCAAATTCTATCACGAATTCAAATCACAAAGCAAAGAAGACCCGACAGGATATAAGACACTTCTAAAAGTGCTTAAAATCGACGATATAAAACAGTTCGAAAACGATTGGCAAAAGTGGGTA
>CAYNDE010000134.1:0-1220 GCA_964395535.1 uncultured Pirellulales bacterium | reverse complement strand
TTATGACCAGATTAACAGCTTGGCACCAACGAGGGCCACAAAAAAGGAGACGAAAACACGGAACATCTTCTGAGGCAGTCTGTCCAGAAATCGTTTTGCCAAATACGCACCGATAAAGGAAAAAGGAATACCAGCCAGAAGCGCCAGCAATAGGTTCTGCTCCAGACGCGTGCCGCCCCAGATATAGCGTGATATGCGTGTAACGTCGATAAACAATGCAATCAGGCCGGAGGTGAAAATATAAACCTCTTTAGGGAGATTGAAGGCCATCAAAAATGCGCCGCGAACGGCTCCGCCGATGCCGAAGAATCCGGCAAACAGCCCTGAGAGTGAGCCGCCGAAGACAGCCGTTGCGTGGGTTTTCGGTAAAGACCATTCGCGTTTGACAAGCAGGTATACGACGTACAGGATAAGGAAGGCTCCGAGAATTCGCTTTAGCGGAAGGGCCTGTGCGTGAAGAGAAAGTGATGCACCCAAAAAGCTCGCCACAATACCGGAAATGCCAAAGCCGAGAACCAGCTTCCATTCGAATCCTCTTTTGAATAACAGCACTTTCCAGATGTCGCCGCAAAGGTGAATGATGCCGACGAACAGCAGCGTTATAGGCAGGGGCAGGAACAGCGTCATAACCGGAATCATCACTGTAGATGTTCCAAAGCCGCTTGATGTTCCGACGCCGGAAGCGACAAAGATTAAGACGCATAACAGTATCACTTGTGTCATATCGCTTCCTTGTTATGGCAGGAATAAAAAAGTATAACACTGCCGTTCCGACGACGGCTAAACGAAAAACAATCCTCTGAGTGACAGAAGATTAAATCAAAATTTAGTCGGTAACTTTGTAAACAATATCTGTCTTTCGTACACGGTCGGTGACCTTAACCCCGACAGAGTCACCGGCGTCGGCTTCCTCGACGTTCTGGTTCTCAATCTGCATCGACTCAACGACTACCTCGAGGTCGGTTGTGTGGCCCTTGAAGTGGATTTTGTCGCCGACCTTCAAAGGTCCGGTTAGCTCAATGGCGGCAACGACCGGCCTGGCAAAAAAGTCCGACACTTTCCCAATTTCCTGCTCCTGCATTTCTAAACCTCCTAATATAAAAGCAGAATTATTTTGTAAATTTTAGAAACTCGCTTATTAAATTTTTAGTTATAGCGCCCGGCTGAGAATTTCCTATTGTTTCGTCGTCAAATTTTATTACCGGTATTATATCCTTAGT
>CAYNDE010000133.1:3514-4860 GCA_964395535.1 uncultured Pirellulales bacterium | reverse complement strand
GTGTTTTGTATTTATTTCCAATTTCTTGAAAATCCAATTTATAATAGTTGTAAATCTCACGAAAAAATGTGTAGCAGTGCGTTAAACATTCAAATTTTAAGTCCTTAATTCTATCTTCGACGTCCCCCATGTATTCTGTATTTGTCTTATCTTTCTTAATAGTCTTCGCCACTGTTCCCAGGTCTAAATGAACCGCTCCAAGATACTGCAGGTACATGCCCTCACGTCCTATAGGATGTTTTTCCCCGAATACCTCTTCAAAAATTATTTTTGTCTCAGGTAGAGCATTAATGCTAATTTTGTTTATTTCATTTTCTGTTTCATCAATCCATTTATGAATTTTCTTAAGGTTATTGCCGCTATACCTGCCTTTGATATTTTCATAAAATTTTTTGCGCTTTATAAATGAAGTTTTTTCCCACGATTCTATTCTTTCTCCCACGCTTAATCCCTGTATATTACCCTTTAGACAATATATGATTTTTGCAATAAATTCTCCGGAAATCCGCAACAATGCCATTGCTGGAAGCCTGACACCTTTCTCTAAAATCACTAAAACAATATTTAAATAATTTTCAATTATTGGCACCGATGCCAAAATCATCTCATCAATTTTATTTTTTGGTAAACCGCCTTGGTATAATTTACTCAAAGTTTCGTCAAACCACTTATTTATTGTTTCTTCAATTTCCATTTTAATAACTTTATTTCTCTTTGTGTTCCCTGTAGTTTAATATATATTTTAATCCTTCCCTCTGTGACCTCTGTGTTCTCTGTGGCTATATATATTTCTTTTATCTCTGTGGCTTAACATGTTTTTATTTTCCCCTCTCTGTGGCTATTAAAGTGCCACCCGCTTAACACCATCTATTAACCGTTTCTCTCCAAAGTTTATTATCAGTCCTCGTTTAAGATTCGTTGCTTTCAAATAAGACAAGGTCTGAGCTAAAGCAACCTCAGGCATCTTTGACAGTGATTTAATTTCCACAACTACTTCATCCTCGACAAGCAAATCGATTTTCTGGCCTTTGATGACTTTGCTTTTATAAATAATATCAGCTGGCACTTGTCTTGTATATTTTATCCCCTGAAGTTCGAATTCATAGCACAATGCTTCTTCGTAAATCGACTCAAGAAGTCCAGGGCCAAGTTCCCGATGAACCTCAATTGATGCTCCAATTATTTTCTCTGTCAAATCATCTGCCATTTATTAATATCTTTCTTTTCTCTCTCCGTGCTCTCTGTGACCTCTGTGGCTTAATTATATTTATTTTCTTTTCTCCCTCTGTGGTCTCTGTGACCTCTGTGGCTTAATTATATTTATTTTCTTTTCTCCCTCTGTGGTC
>CAYNDE010000133.1:0-3189 GCA_964395535.1 uncultured Pirellulales bacterium | reverse complement strand
TTCTTTTCTCCCTCTGTGGTCTCTGTGTCCTCTGTGGCTAATATATATTTATTTTCTTTTCTCCCTCTGTGGTCTCTGTGTCCTCTGTGGCTAATATATATTTATTTTTTTCTCTGCGGGCTCTTCGGTGAATTTCTTCGGTTAAAACTCAACTCTTTTCGCATCGCCCCACAAAAGCTCCAGGTCATAGTAATCACGGAACTCGCTGTCGAAGATATGCACAACGACATCGACAAAGTCCAGCAGTATCCACCTGGCCTGCTCGTAGCCGGCCCTGCCGAAAAGAGAAAAGCCGCTGCTCTTGGCCTCTGCGCTGATTTCGTTGGCTACGGTCCGCATTTGTCTATCGCTCGTACCCGTTGCAATCACAAAAAAATCGGTCGCGGGCGATTTACCGCGTAAATCAAGAACTAAAATATCGCTGCAACGCCGCTCAGCCGCAATCCTCGCAGCAGCAATACTCAACTCTTTAGCTTTTATAGCTCGGCTCTTCGCCAACTCAAATCCTCAATATCGCAAAAAAATCGGGACAGCCGTTCTCAGCCGCCCCGATAGAGTACACCTGCACAACCTTCAAGTCAATCATACCATATAAAATTACCTCAGATGCAGCCATGCACCGACAATAGGCGCAAATTTAAGTATAACTCCTGTGAAGACCACGCTTACCATACTCATCAGCTTAATAAGAATATTCAAGCTCGGCCCGGACGTGTCCTTGAACGGGTCGCCGACAGTATCACCGACAACAGCCGCCTTATGTGCATCGCTGCCCTTGCCGCCGAGGTTTCCTTTCTCAATATATTTTTTGGCGTTGTCCCAGGCACCGCCTGCGTTGTTCAAGGTCACCGCCAGGACAAACCCGCAAGACAATCCGCCGGCCAGCAGACCCATAACTCCCGGTATCCCTAAAATGATGCCCACTACTATCGGCGCAATTATCGCCAGAAGGGACGGCAATATCATCTCCTTCTGAGCACCCGCTGTCACTATCGCTACACAGCGGGCGTAATCGGGCTTACCCTTGCCCTCCATAATACCGGGAATTTCCCTGAACTGCCGGCGAACCTCTTCGACTATCTTGCCCGCATTTCTGCCTACCGCCCGCATCGTCATCGCACAGAACAAAAATGCCATCATACAGCCGATGAACAATCCTGCCAGAAGCCTCGGATTCATAATTGTCAAATCGTAAGCAGCAAGAAAATCGGTAATATGAGCCTTGGTGACATCCATCGCACCGGCAATCTGCGACTTACCATCCGTAAACACCACCTGGCCGACCTTGTAAATCCCGTGGTTCTCTGCTGCAAGGCGGGCAATCCATATTTTTATCTCCTCTATATTGGCCGCTATCAAAGCCAACGCCGTCAATGCGGCTGAGCCTATCGCGAAGCCCTTGCCCGTCGCCGCCGTCGTATTGCCGAGCGCATCGAGCGCATCGGTTTTCTTTCTCACCTCAGGCCCGAGCCCGCTCATTTCAGCGTTACCGCCCGCATTATCCGCTATCGGCCCATAAGCATCGGTCGCAAGCGTAATCCCCAGCGTCGCAAGCATACCCACCGCTGCGAAACCGATGCCGTACAATCCTATCGCCATATCGCTGAATCCGCCCGCCAGTGCATAAGCAACTATAATGCAGGCCGCTACTGTCACTACTGGAAGTCCCGCCGACGACATCCCCGTCGCAAAGCCGGCGATAATCGTCGTCGCAGGTCCCATCTTTGTCTGCTCAGCTATCCCGCGGGTAGGCGGATATTCATCCGATGTATAATATTCCGTAAACTGGCCTATCAGAACCCCCGCAAAAAGTCCCGTCACTACAGAGCCGAAAATCCCCCAGCTTATCCAGTCCGTCATCGCCAGAAGTGCCACCGCTGCAACTATCAAAACCGAGCTGCTCAATGTCCCCGTCAACAAAGCCCGCAAAAGATTCTTCTGTGAAGCATCCTCTTTGCACCTCACCAAAAAAATACCAACTATCGAAAGAAGTATCCCTAATCCCGCCACCAGCATCGGCGCCAGAACAGCCTTGTACGGGTTCATCCCCCTGTCAGCAAGCACCGTCACAGATAGTGCCGCTCCCAACGCCGACGTCGCCAGGATAGAGCCGACATAGCTCTCGAACAAATCCGCACCCATCCCCGCAACGTCACCGACGTTGTCACCGACGTTGTCCGCTATCGTCGCAGGATTCCTCGGGTCATCCTCCGGTATCCCAGCCTCGACCTTGCCTACAAGGTCCGCACCGACGTCGGCAGCCTTCGTATAAATCCCGCCGCCGACCCGGGCGAACAGCGCCTGCGTCGATGCACCCATCCCGAACGTAATCATCGTCGTCGTTATCTCAACCAGCTTATGCTCGGGATTCATCCCCTTCGGCACAAGGACAAGACCCAAAAACTCCAGGCCGTTCGCCATATGCTCAGTGGTATAAATAACAGAGTCGAGCAGCCAGTACCAGAACGCTATATTCAAAAGCCCGAATCCAACCACGACAAGCCCCATCACCGAGCCGCTGCGAAATGCAACCTGCAGCGCCCTGTTCAAACTTGTCGTCGCGCCCTGGGCGGTCCTGCTCGACGCCTGCGTCGCAGTCTTCATCCCCAAAAAACCCGACAGCGCACTGAAAAACCCCGCCGTAACAAACGCCACCGGCACAAACGGATTTTGTATCCCCCAGTATGCAAGGAAAACAAAAATAAGAAACAAAATCAGAAACACAAGCGCTACAATCTTATACTGCCTGAACAAATATGCGTATGCACCCTCCCGAACGTAACCTGCTATCTCAATCATCTTTTCACTGCCTTCGTCAGCGCTCATCATCTTCTTATAAAATAAATATGCAAACACCAATGCTATTACAGATGCCGCCGGCACTAAGTACCACCAGGCCGGAATCTGCTCAAAATGAGAAGCAGCTTCTTCTCCTGCCGCTAATGCCGTCGCAGGCAGTCCCAGAATCGCACCCGCAAACACTATAAATCCCTTAATCTTCTTCACTTATTTTCTCCTTAAAATATCAGCCGATTTTTACTAAACGACACAGACAAAAAGATAGCGCAGTTTAACCAAATCCCAACCTTTTGCAAGAATTTATTTACCCCGGTTTGTACTCTCGTTAAGCCCCCAGGTTTATCCTGGGGGTATTCTTAGAACCCAACTTCACGTTGGGGGGTTTTTCTG
>CAYNDE010000132.1:0-4984 GCA_964395535.1 uncultured Pirellulales bacterium | reverse complement strand
GTATGCATCCCGCAGACCAGACATTTCCTTGTGCAAAGTGTAAAGCGGCGCCCAGCAGCCGTTAAGGCTGAATCTTTCGGTTGTAATGTTTCCCTGCGAGACTTCCTTGAAAAGCTCCTTGCCTCGCGGAACGCACATCAGATAGCCGTCACCGTTTGCCTTTTGAATCTCTTCGAGCTCATTAACGATATAATTCACTCTTTCCTTATATTTTCCTTCTCCCGTTGATGCGTACATCAGTGACAGGGCACTTAGATAGTGGCCGAGAGAGTGCCCCATAAGAGCCATTGATTCCCAGCCTCCGTAAGGTCTTGCCTTGGGTTCGAGTCCGGCTCTCGTGCGGAAATTGGCCAGCAGCCTGTCGGGCTCATAGTTCATTAGTGATTTACCGCTTAAATCCTGGGCGTGCTTAAATGGCCCATCGAGCAGCCGCACATCTTTTAAATCGAAAGTGCGTACCTTAAGGGCCTTGTCTTCACAGCTTTTCATCGCAGGGTCCTTGATTTCAGCAAAAACCTGAAAGGAAAAAATTAAAATCAGTGATATGGACAAAAAACGTGTTTTCATTTTGAACCTCCTATAAAAGAACGCCATTTTTTAAACAGAGATAGATTATAATTAAAAGTGTTTTTTTTCAAGCTAATTTTTTGCATCCTGTTATAGTATTGAGAATTTTAAATGTACTGCAGTTCCTGCAGGCTGGCTTATTTTGTTGATTTGCGTGAATAAATTTTATATTATGCATCAAAGCTGTAGCGGTATTTTCGTGGGGAAAAGTATCTCGCGTTAATAGTGTTTCTTGAGGCTGAGAAAAATGAAAAAAAGAACTGTATTTTTCGCAATTTATATTGCCTGGCTGTTTTCAATAACATTTCCAGCAGCAGCCGATACCTGGGAGAGAAAAGATATATCCGAGGAGCTGACCTGGAGGCTTGAGGATATTTATACTTCAGACCAGGCCTGGCAGGATTCTTTCCAGGCTTTATCTGAAAAGATGAAGTCAATTACGAAATATAAAGGCAAGCTTGGCGAATCAGCAGATGAATTGATAGAGTGCCTGAAGCTCGACAGCGATATCTCGAAAGAGCTTTCAAGATTATCGAGCTACGCAAGTATGAAAGCCGACCAGGATTTGCGCAATTCAAGATACCTTGCTTTGCAGCAGAAGGCTCATAATCTTTCCACCGAGTACCGCTCGTTGTCTTCTTTTATAAAGCCGGAGATTTCAAAAATTGACGCTGAGAAAATTGATGAGTTTCTAAAAGAGAAGGGCGAACTTGGCGTATACAAATTATTTTTGAAGGATATCCAGCGAACAAAAGTGCATCGGCTGAGTGAGAGCGAGGAAAAGATTTTGGCAGATGTCGGCTTGTTTGCTTCCGGCCCGGAAAATATCTATTCGATTTTTACAAATGCTGAAATGCCTTATCCCGAAGTGACTTTGTCGAACGGCCGGACGGTAAAAATCACAAAGGCCGCATATACCTTGTATCGTGCCGAAAAAAGCAGGGCCGACAGGGAAAAGGTCTTCAAAGCTTTTTTCGGCTCTCTGGATTCCTTTAAGGAGACGTTTGCCGCTCAGTTATATGAAAATATCAAAAAGGATGTTTTCTACGCCCGAACGAGAAAGTATGAATCCTCTCTGCATGCTGCCCTTGACAGTGATAATATCCCTGTGGAGGTCTTTAACAGTTTGGTTGATAATGTTCATAAAAATCTCAATACACTTCACAGGTATCTGAAACTGAAGAAAAGAATACTCAGTTTTGACGTCTTACAATATTCCGACCTGTACGTCACAGCAGTTGAAGGGGTGGATGCCAATTATACACCTGAGCAGGCAGAACAGCTTATCTTAAAGGCTGCCGAGCCCCTCGGAAAAGAATATACTGATATCCTGGAAAAGGCTTTTAATCAGAGATGGATTGATTTTTACCCGACGGCCGGCAAGCGTGCCGGCGCTTATTCAAACGGTTCTGTTTACGATGTTCACCCATTTATATTGATGAATTATAACGGTAAATATGATGATGTAAGCACCCTTGCTCACGAGCTCGGCCATTCTCTGCATAGCTATCTTTCGAATACCAATCAGCCGTACCCTACGGCTGATTATTCGTTTTTTGTTGCCGAAGTTGCCTCGACTTTTAATGAGGTGCTTTTAATTGATAAAGTGCTCGAGCAAGTTGAGGATGATAATACAAAGCTGGCTATTTTGACGAATTACCTTGAAAATGCCAGGGTTACTTTATTCCGGCAAACCCTGTTCGCGGAGTTCGAATTGAAGATTCATCAGCTTGTCGAGCAGGACCAGCCTTTAACCGGTGACCTGCTTAATCAGATTTACGGTGACCTGCTGAAGCTTTATTATGGCCATGATAAAGGTGTCTGTCACATTGATGACCTTTACAGCATCGAGTGGGCTTATGTCCCTCATTTTTATTATGATTTTTACATTTACCAGTATGCTACTTCCTTTTGTGCCTCGCAGGCCCTCTCGAAGCAGGTGCTCGATAATCAGCCCGGTGTCGTTGACAAATATTTGAATCTGCTCAAATCAGGCGGCTCGGATTATCCCATTAATCTGCTGAAAAATGCAGGATTGGATATGACAACTTCTGAGCCTTTCAATCAGACCATAGCTGTTATGAACGATGTTATGGACCGGATAGAGCAGCTTCTCGATACTAACAAAGCTGTCAGTATGAAGTAAATTTCTCTATATCTTAATTATTGTAAAATCATATAGCTTGGAGTGACGCCGCCGAAAACCAGCAGAATCCTGTCACCGGCAAAATTTGTCTGGGCGATGTCTTTTCCCTGGCTGTCGGCCGTCTTATCAAGCAGTTTTGGGCCTTTGAGAATTTTGCCCTGATTATCGATTACAAAGCAGCTTACTTTTCCATCATTGTCAACGGCGGTTAAGAATATATTGCCGTTTGACATTTTTGTGGTCATAACCTTACCGGCACCCTGGCCGAGAAGCGTTACCGGCTGGCCGATTGTGTCGCCGTTTCTGTTATGTATGGTGTATCGACCTGTTGAATGTGCCATAAGTATATTACCGTTACCAAGCGTGCAGGTTTCAAGCGGGTAGAATTGTCCGGTTATGCGCTCGCTTGCTATCGTGGTTCTGCAGTAAGGGTCGATGACTGTCGTATAAGTAAATCCGGTTTTATATGTTAAAAACATCAGTCCGTCCGGCAGCAACGTCGCTGAAATATGGGATGTAAGCCCGAGAGAATTAAAGGTTTGTTCCGGTATTACAATACTGCCTGAAGAGCCGACTACCAGAAGTTTGCCCATTCCGCTTGCGCCGGTTTTTTTATGGAAGGAGAGTAGTACTGCATTCGAGCCCGCTTCTTTGGTCAATGATATCCATTCGGTCTCTGTGTCATTAAAGACCTCCGGGCCTCTGATTATTCTCATCTGGGGATTGAAAATAACGAATTTGCCTTTGTCGCCGTCCTCTTTATCAATATAAGCGACCAGAATATAGTTATTGGCAAAGCTGACAGCCTGATTATCGCCCAGATGAAAGCTTTGTTTCGCCGGAGCATAGATAACACCGGCTCCGAGCTGCTGCATCTGTTGATTAAACATCAAACCGTATCCGGCGGCGCCTTCATTTTGCTGGCCCGCAATCGGCGCCAGGTCTTCCCAGGCAATGACAATATCACCGTTGTCGAGTGTAGCTGCTGTTACCTTAGATGCTTTTTTGCCGGTATTTAAATTGTCCTGTTTGATTACGTTGATTTCATTTTGGCTGACTCGCATTTCTGCTGTTCTGCGGATTGCTTGTTTATTAACTGGTTGACGCTGGGCTCTGTTCTGCGATGCTGCGGACAGCGGCTCTGCGGCGACTAATACCAATAAGGTAAATACAATTGACAGAGAAACCAGTAACCTGATGACATTGGTTTTCATTTTTTGCTCCTTATGTTAACTTATTCTCCGTTTATTTGACAAATAACTGTTCTGTTTCTCGGCCGGGTATCGAAATCGACCAGAATTATCTGCTGCCACGTACCGAGCGTTAATTTCCCGTCAACTACAGGCACGCTTAGTGATGGCCCTAAAAGGGACGCCCTAACGTGCGAATGGCCGTTATCGTCATGCCAGGTCTTCTCGTGCTCGTAAGAGTCGTTGGCCGGTGCGATTTTATCAAAGAGTGCTTTTATATCGTAATTTACCAGTCCCGGCTCATATTCAGTAGTTGTGATCGCTCCGGTTGAGCCGACATTAAAGACCGTTACAGTGCCCTCAATTATGCCTGATTTCAGGACAAAATCCTGAACCTGTTCGGTAAGGTTGATGATATCACAGTTGCCCTTTGTTTTGACTGTGAGCTGCTCTGTTTTGACCATCTTCGATAAGCCCTGTTTAGATTGAACGTTTTCAATTTTTCAATTTATTTTCTCTGTAACTTTAGTAGATAGAACCTGTCGTGTCAATTCAGTTTTTAGTCCGATATTCAGCGTCTTTTTCTGATTTCAGGTATGTGCAAAGAAATACCAGCCCTTAAGTTAATCCGTGCATTGAAATGGACGATGTTTTTCGGTATCTGAACAAGGGTGTTGGTCTTTATTGTTTTGAATGGAGATAGTTACTTATGAAAGTTACAAAATTAATATACTCGATTGTAAAATTTGGTTTTTTCTGCAGCTTTTTGTGTCTTCTTGTTTTTACTACTCAGGCTTTAGCAGCTCAGCAGGAACCGAACGAAGCACAGGATTTTTTCGAGATGTCACTTGAAGAGCTTATGGAAGTAGAGGTTACTACAGCCTCGAAGAAATCCGAGTCAATCTATGAAGCGCCGGGTATTATGGTTGTCGTTCCCAGAGAAGAGATTGATATATATGGAGACAGGACCCTCTATCAGCTCCTGCAGCGCCAGCCCAGCGTTTACACGCGAGGCTCCTACCCGTTCCTCAACAACATAGCCTCTTTCCGCGGCGACATGCCGACACACGTGGATCTTCAC